>DATJFX010000051.1:0-10157 GCA_035495465.1 Candidatus Methylomirabilota bacterium | reverse complement strand
CCTTTTTTCACGAACAGCGGCGTCTTTTACAGATTGATAAGCTTCATAGTAAACCAACTGCCATGGACCAAACTTACTGGTATATTCGCTTCGGCCTGAGTTATGTTCGAATATTCTTTTATCTAAATCATTAGTCAAGCCGATATAAAATTTTCTTTTCGATGCCTCATCTCGATTATATAACACATATACATAATACATAAGCGGTCAAAAAGGTGCGGGATTACATCTCTTCCAAAGCTTCAATACCGAGCAAATCTAATCCCTGACCTAGGGTTTGCTTGGCCTTTTCAACCAAACTTAACCGAAAATTTCTAATCTGTTCATCAGGTTCTGCGACCACAGGACTTTCATGGTAAAACTTGTTAATCAACCCAGATAAATCATAAAGATAATGAGCCAAAATATTTGGCAAATAATCTTTCAGTGAATCTTGCACTATCTCAGGCAAGATCGAAAGTTTAAATAGCAATTCTCTTTCAGTCGGGGTTATCAGTTTCGGATTTCGTAATTCAGATTTCGTAATTCCGGCCTTTTTAAGGATATTGCTAAGGCGGACATACGCGTATTGCAAATACGGTCCGCTATCCCCTTCAAAATCCAAAACCTCGTCCCAATCAAACTCAATATCACTGTGGCGATTATGTTTGAGGTCAAAATATTTCAAAGCGGCCTTAGTTA
This sequence comes from Candidatus Methylomirabilota bacterium, assembly GCA_035495465.1. Classification (GTDB taxonomy): domain Bacteria; phylum Patescibacteriota; class Doudnabacteria; order UBA920; family O2-02-FULL-48-8; genus DATJFX01. The sequence goes on along the minus strand of DATJFX010000051.1, from coordinate 9,476 downwards.
TGGCTTTAGTAGCTTGGTCTTTATTTTTCAAATCTGGGTTTTTTTCAGTTATAATTTTGCCAACTTTTTCCTCAGCTTGCGTAATCACATCTTGCGCTAAAACCATATTTCCTTTTCTGGTGCTTAAAGCTTGGCCCTTAAAACTTATAAAACCATAGTTAATATGAACGCCTTCATTGTCTTTAATTTTTTTCAAAAGAGCTAAAATCGCAAATAATTGCTGATAGTGTAGAGACTGTCGATTATCCACTACATATAAATGTTTTTTAAAACCTTCTTTTTGGGCAAATATGAAAGTCGCCAAGTCGCGCAGCAGATACGTCGTCCCGCCATCGGATTTTACGATGACCGCAATACCTAAACCTTGATTTTCCAAATTAACAATTTGAGCGCCCTGAGATTCGACTAATAACTTTTTCTTTTTCAGTTCTTCTAAAATAGCTGGCATTTTGTCTTCGTAAAAACTTTCTGGCCAGTGATGATCAAATGGCAAAATATCCATGAGGTCATTAATTTTCAAAAATTCTTTCATGCTTCCATTTACCAAATCCTGCCAGATTTTTTGGTTTTCTTTATCTCCCGCTTCTAGTTTTACGAATTCTTGCTTGGCCGCCTCATGAATAGATTTATCAGTCTCGGCCTCGGTATTTAACTGAACATATTTTTCATTATCGACAGAGCCATATTTTTTAAAAGCTAAAATCAGGTATCCAAATTGCGTTCCCCAGTCTCCCATATGCGTATCGGATTCCACTTTTTCTCCTGCGTACAGAAGCATGCGTTTAATACTGTCACCGATAATCGCGGTTCTTAAATGACCGATGTGGAGGGGCTTAGCAATATTGGGCTGAAAATATTCGAGTAAAATCTTTTGCTTCTTTGCGCTTTTAGGTTTCGATGGCTTTTCAATAGATTTTGTTAAAACATCATTTTTTAAAGTAAAATTGATAAATCCCGGACCCGCAACTTCTACCTTTTCAAACATTTTTTGATCCAAATGATGGATAATTTCTTGGGCCAAATCAGCGGGTTTCTTTTTTAATAGCTTCGAACCGACTAAGGCTATATTAGAAGCATAATCTCCAAATTTTGCCTCCGAACAATAAGACACATCAAAAACGAGGTCTTTTTGTAAACCTGTTTTTTCAGCCGAGATTTCTAGAAGTTCCCTAATTTCCTCTCTTAGCATGATGTTATTATATCTGATAGAATCAGATTAAGACAATAATGGAAATTTGCCCCTGTCTGAGCCACTAAATACCGGTTAGATTTGTCGTTGTGGCGAGTCCGGCAAATTTCCGACTTTCTTTTGGACACTTTTCTTTCTAGAAAGAAAAGTGGCTAAACATGCCAACGCTTGCTAACAACCGTAAAGCTTTTCATGACTACTCAATCGAAGACACTGTTGAGGCAGGTTTGGTTTTGGCTGGCCATGAAGTGAAAAGTGCTAAAACCGGCCAAGCCACCCTCACTGGCGCTTATGTCACTGTGAGAGCTGGACAAGCCTTCCTTCGCAACGCTTACATTGGCCGATACAAACAAGCCGCAGGGTTGGAGGAAATCGATGAGTCGCGCGAGCGGAAACTTCTTCTACATAAAAACGAGATAGTGAGACTCCAAGGACGAATGAAAGAAAAAGGCTTAACTTTAGTCCCCCTAGAACTTTATACTCATAAAGGTTTAATCAAACTGAAAATCGGAATCGCCAAAGGCAAAAAAGAATATGACAAACGGGAAAGTATAAAAAAGAAAGAATCTAAACGGAGTACGGATCGATTAATCCGAAATAGAATATAAAAACAAACGCCGCCTCCTTGGCGGCTTTTTTGGTGGAGCTGGGGAGATTTGCACTCCCGTCCAGAAATTTTTCCCAAACACTTCTACAAGTTTAGACTGCTTGTAATTTTTCCTAAAACATAAGAGCAGACAAAAGCGCTTTAGGATGAGCTCTTAATTTTTGTGATTAGCTCGAGCCTACTAATCCTTAAGCCTGGTGATATAACACTCGAGATTCGCGCACAGACATTGCGAGTCGAATGGTTAGTTACTTATTAAGCAACTGACATTGCAGGTTGGAATGCAAAAGCATTCTTCACCATGCTTACCAAATTTTTGGCAATTATGATTTGCCTTACCCTTTTAACCGGTTGGTTAGGCTAGCCGGACTTGCGGTGTTTGTGAAGGAACTCCTGTCGAATCTAAGCAGCCCCACGTCTTAGTTTAGTAGACACTTCGCAATTTTGCTTCGCAAAATTTGCTACGGTCTACTAACTACTCCTCTCAATTCAAAATGCTTTACGTAATCCTTACATGCATTTTGAATTGGAATGCATTATATCTCAAAAACGCTCATTAGGCAAGACTTGACCGAAACCCCTATTTCCTTTATAATTCCTGTGCCTAAACATTAAAAACAACGGCAATAGCACAAAGAACTCGCATCAACAATCAAATCAAAGCCCCTGAGGTTCGAGTCATAGATGCTGACGGTAAAATGGTCGGGATCATGAAAATCGAAGAGGCTCTTGGTTTGGCCCGGGAACGAGAAGTCGATTTAGTCGAAATCTCCCCTGCTGCCAAACCTCCAGTGGTCAAACTTTTGGATTTCGACAAATACCGCTACCAACAAGAAAAAGCGGCCCAGGAAGCGAAAAAGAAAGTTAAGAAAGTGACTGTAAAAGGTATCAGATTGTCTGTGAGAATCGGTGAGCACGACGTAGATTTTAAGGCGAAAAAGACTTCAGAATTTTTGTTGGAAGGCCACAAAGTGAAAATTGACGTGGTGATGCGCGGCCGTGAACAAGCCCACCCCGAACTGGCATTTGAGCTGATGAAAAGATTTCAAACTTTAATTACTACCCCTTTTATAAAAGAAACCGGCCCAACTCGAATGGGCGGAACTATTACTATCATTATCGGTCCTCAAGCAAAGAACTAATATGCAGAAAACGAATAAACGAGTAGCAAAAACTTTTTGGCGAACCGGTTCCGGCAAACTTATGCGCCGAAAAGCCGGCCAAGCCCATTTTAACGCCCGCTCCTCTGGCAATGCCACAATGGGTAAGCGTAAAGATTTAGCTGTGGCTAAAGTTGATAATAAATTAAGCTTAGTAATGGGAAAGTAATATATGACAAGAGTTAAACGAGGCGTTGCCGCCCACAAACGAAGAAAATACGTTCTAGCCCGCACGAAAGGTTTTACCAATCGTCGCAGAACCAATGCCATCGCAGCTAAAGAAGCTTTGCTCCATGCAGACTCTTATGCCTATGGCCACCGCAAGCTTAAAAAACGAGATTTCCGCAAACTTTGGACTATCCGCATTAATGCTGCGGCCCGCGAACAAGGCACAAACTTCAGTAAACTATTAGGCTCTCTGAAGAAGCAAAATATCCAGCTGAACAAGAAAATGCTGGCTGAACTAGCAGTCCGCAACCCAAAAGCATTTGAAGCAGTTACCCAAAGCGTAAAGTAGTATATTAACCACACCGGACTTGATCCGGTGTCCACTTCATCTATTAACACCATTTGGTAATAATTATGGTAGTGGATCCCGGCCTTCGCCGGGATGGGAATAGACCATGACGACAAAACTTCAATCAATAAAAAAAGGCTCTCAGATTATCGATCAGATTTTTTGGGAGCTTTTTGATATCTTAAGGACTCGTAAAAATCTAACCGAATTAACCCTGGCCCGCTTTATAAGAAGACGAGCCAAACAACTCGGGGCCGAAGGCCAAGCCTTTCCGCCAATTGTTGCCTTTGGCAAAAATTCCTCGGAGATTCATCATTTCGCGGGTTCTACCAAAATTGGCAAGAATAATTTTCTGATGTTTGATTATGGCGTAAAAGTAAACGGCTATTGCTCGGATTTTACCCGTACTATATTTTTAGGCAAGCCTACGAAATTCCACGAAAAAATATATAACATAGTTCTGAAAGCCCAGAAAGCGGCGATAAAAAAAGTTAAGAGTAATGCTATTTCCGGAAAGGTTGATTTCACTGCCCGCACTATTATCACCCGCTCAGGCTACGCCACGCGCTTTAACCACGGCACAGGACACGGCGTGGGTAAGAAAATCCACGAACTCCCCAACTTTAAACCCAATACACAAGATCGGATAGAAAAAAATACCGTAGTTACAGTAGAACCTGGGATTTATTTGCCCGGCAAATTCGGGGTCAGGATTGAGGACATGATTTTAGTCGGACCGAATAAAATATATTCAAAAATCCCGAAAGATTTTCAAAGCATGATTATTAGCTAACCCTCTAAACCAAAAAATACCCCGGCCGGAGCCGGGGTATTTTTATTTCACTTGATTATTGATTTGGTGTTGGAGTCGGTGCGGCTGGCGTTTTCAAGCTGTTAATCAGCTTTTCCAAATCCACATTCGGTCCGGCAATCTCCTCAGCCTTTTCAAATTCTGTTAAAGCGCCCGCTGTATCCCCTTTTTGCTGATAGATCAGTCCCAGGGAATAATGAGCGTTAGCATGGTTCGGAGAAAGAGCAATTACATTTTTAAAGATTTTTTCAGCTGTAACTAAATCTTTTTGGTTAAAAGTAATTCGGCCTTGCTCGAATAATATATCTGGATTGTTCGGGAATAACTTAGCGGCTTCATCAATTTTTTTCCGAGCTTCATCCAGTTTATTCGATTTCTCTAAAATTCGGGACAAAGCTATATAACCATCCGGTAAATCTTGTTTCAAACTAATTGCGGTATTTAAGGCGTCCTGAGCTTTATTGAGCATAGCCTGATCCGTGGAAGTAAAACTTGCCAGGACTGTGCCTGTCAGTTTCAACCCAGAAACAGGATCAAAACCAGCTTTTACTTCATCGCCATCTGATACGCCATTGCCATTGGTATCCGAATTATGCGGGTCTGAATGCAATTGGCTCTCTTTATCATCCGACAACCCGTCTTGGTCTGCATCCGGCCCGGATCCAACTATAGCTGGATCAATCACCTGAGACGCAGCGGAATAAGCTTGAGCTAATTGGATATAAAGAGCTGGATTTTTCGGATCGCGTTCAATTGCCTTTTGCCAGGCGTCAATAATATGAGGATCTGTACCGGCAACAAGCGTTCTGATGTTGGTATAAAACTGAGCTAAGGCAGACCAGTTAGCAGCTTTAGCCGGAGATACTTGGGTAGCTTTATTTCCTGCGGCAATCAAATTGCCAATCCAGGTTCGAACCTGCGCTACATCCGGCTTATCTTTCGCCGCTTCTTGCGAAGCTAAGAAAATCAAGTTTTGGCCATATGCTAAAAGATAATTATCCCGATAAGGATTTAGAGTAATTGCCCGGCCGAAATCCGCGGAAACCCGGGAATAATCAGGTTTAGTCTTATTCAGCTCTTTAATCCCGGAAGTGTAAGATACTTCAGCGCCATAAACCGCGGTCTCGAAAAACGTACCCACAAGCAAAGCGGCTAACAGCAACAAACTCACAAACATCCAAGACATTGTAGAACGGGAGGAGGAATTGATAATCGAGCTGCTTTCTTCTTCCTGATTTGAATGGTTGGCCAGCGCCATAAATAGCGCAATAGATAACCAATAAAGGAAATAAAAAGTCGTATTGAAGAAATACGTGAAATGCGCAATGTACAATGCCACCCAGATCATGAAAAAGCCAAACGCATATTTCCAGCCGGCTTCCTGAGTTTTGCGGAACAAAAACATTAAGCCGTAAATTAGGAACATGATACTCACCAGCTCAAAAGCCAGCAGGCCTAAAATTCCAGTTTCAATGATAATGTTTGCCACTTCAGAAGAAGCGCGGTCAAAATTTAAGCTCCAGACAATTGTTTTATTCAAGCTTTCAGGTTTGATGTCGCCAAATTTGATTCCAACTGTGCCTGGCCCGGACCCGACTACAGCGGTCTTGATGCTGCTCTTTATTGAGTTGCTTACCAGGGTCCAAGTGGTTTTATTTGACAGCTGAATTTCCACGGGCAAATTTACGGTAACCAAATTTCGAGGGTTTAATGACGCAGGCAAGAAGCGAAAAGCCACAAATAACACTGCGATCACTAAAAGCAACATGGGTTTCCAAAACCACATGGCAGACATTTGCCCGCCCTGTGCTGAACTCTTATCCATGGAACTCATAGCCAGAGCCAAAAATACAATCATGGCCAGAGCCAAAACCAGCCAGCTGGCAAATGCATTAATCAAAAATACAATAGCGAGTGCAACAAAAGTTAAAACCCAGTAAACCAAACTTTTCACCTTGCTGCGGACAGGCTCGATAAAAAACAACCATTGCAGGAAAACAATTGATAAACTGGCAAAGATCGCTAAACCGGCTTGGCTGCCGATCGGATTGAATCCCCGGCTGTGTGTAAAAGCTCCCGGGATAATATACAATCCGAGTATTTGCAGCAAACTATAAATTAAAACAATACCCGTTCCAAATAAATAATATTTAACCAATTTTCGGATCGTCCGCTCTTGCTTTAGATTATTTACCACCAAAAAATACAGAATGATCAGAGCAAGTATGGAAATAAATCCTCCGGCGAATCGGCCGTAATATCCTAAAAACGAAGAAACTTTATCCACTGAAAACAAACTTGCCACCAAGTATATGGCCAAATAGCCGAGTAAAACAAAATCCAGAGGAGTTTTCACCCAAGAAAAATTTCTAGTGGTCAAAATCTTCAACACCCAAATTCCCAGCAAAACCACCACGCCTAGAAAAATTAAGGCCTGCTTGTTGAATTCCCGCGGTTCACTCGTCAGCGAAGAAAATAAAATCGGTACGAGCAATACCAGCGCATAAAGACAAAAATTAATTGCTTTATTAAACCTCGAGGCTTCGGTCATGGGCTGGGCCATTGCCATATCTGATTTGCTCATCATTTTTTGCTTGATTGCGTCAAACATCTTTGGTTTCCCTTTTCTGCCACTGCATCTATGTCAGTGGAATATTAATTACTTTTTAGAAGAATAGTTTTTTATAGCGTCAACGACTTTTGAATCATCTTTCAGATTTTCCCAAAACATTACTTTATCTTTTTCGAGATACATATAATCTAAAGGACCATGCAATTCCCCGCCCAACTTTACGAGTTGGAGATTTGCGGATTGGTCGGCTGTCTGATCCGTCACGCTGGATCCTTGCTGCAAAGTTGATGAAGCCTGTAAATAAAAAATATCTGTCAATAACAGCCAATTGCCAGAAGCGGATAATTTGCCGAAATAAACCTGGCCATTAGTTAAAAACACGGCCTGATAACCCTTAACTTTTAGCTTCAGCCAGATTTGCGGGCCGAAATACGCGACCCCGAGAACAATCAATATTAATAGCAATAAAACCCATTTGAACCATTTTTTATGACGTGTTTTCTGGACTGTAAACTGTCCCGCACCTGACATTCTATTTGTTTCTATATCCATTTTTCTAGTTTTAGAATAATTTATGTGAACATATTATAACAACAACGAAAAACCCTGGCAAATGCCAGGGTTTTTTTAGATATTTTCCGTTATGGGCTTCCGCCGCCTCCACCTCCACCCCCGCCCTGAGAAGCTAAACTATCGGCATACCAATCATCTCCGCGGTTTGAGGTACTATTTCCGTAGAATTCTATACCCGGTCTTCCAGTACTAAAGGTGGAATCACTTGTTTGAGTAAGAGTTGTACCATTTAACTTTATGGTTAAGGTGGTTCCACTTATTTCTAGTCTCAATATATCTCCGGCTTGGACTGCGGTATTTCCAGAAGCCAGTAGCGTGCCCGAACCGTTAACTATTTTATCTATCTCATAGTTACCGCCGGAGGTGATGTTTGCTATGTATGCATTTAAGCCTGAACCTTGAGTTCTAACAGCAGTTCCAATCCAGTTGCTAGCAGTCAGCGCTGCAATGGTGATCTGCGAGTATTGGTTATCATTGAACGTCCCGGCAGTCCACTGGGCCATACTAGTATTAACTGCTGTTCCGTATGCGGCATTTGTATTAATGTTTATTCCGCCTCCTAATATAGTCCAGTTAGAATCATAACTCGTCAAACTACTGCCATCTGCGGCTGTAAATGCTTGAGGCAAAACTCCTCCGCCGCCACCGCTTGTCCCGCCGCCACCGGAACCTCCAGATCCGCCGCCTGAGACTGGCGTCCCGCCGCCACTACCGCCGCCAATGTTACCGGAAATATCTGGCCGGCCTCGACTGACGAAAAACCAACACGTGCCGTTGTTGCCGCCGTTAAATACTGTTGCACCTGGCGATAGGCTGAGGGTTCCGACTGCGCAGGCACTGTCTTGGACTAGCATGGTACTTAAACTTGTCGTAGCGGATGGATCCACATATATCGTCCACTGGCTGCCTGGCGTGGTGGACCCGAGCAACAAAAACCCATTCCCTGCGGATCCAGATAAAGTGAGGTTGTGATAGAACCCATAAGTTAAGCCGTTTTGGAAATTCAGCTGTTTGTTGCCGAGTGCCGAATCAGTTGCCGTAAAGTTATAGAAATTCGTATTGCTGGTGCCGCCAATGCTGATAGAACTTACGCCAGCGCTTGGGACAACAATTACCGTGCCACTATTATGAGTAAATGTGCCGTTATTGGTCCAGTCGCCGCCAAATGTAAAGTTCGCGGAATTGGAAGCTAACAATGTATCATTAATTACAACATTTCCCGTAACTACCGTGGTCGGATCATTGGTAGTCAGATCCAAACTCCCGCCAGTGATCGTCAGATTCCCACCCACTGTCAAAGTCCCGGCACCTACAGTAAAAGTATTTCCGCCAGACGGAGGCAATTCAGATCCTAAAGAATAGAAAGTTGAAGGCGAATTTTGGTTATTGTATTCTGTCTTAATCCAGTCGGCAGAACGGGCCGCGTTAGAAATTCTAACTTCATCAATAATTCCATTAGCATATATTTCATGACCGACTTCATTTCTTCTGCCTATATTTGCGGAAAGAGCAGATGTTACATTTGCAAACTGTGTGCTAAGAGAACCGTCGTGTAAACTACCATCCTGATATATGTGAGCATTATTATTACCCGCTACAGAGGTATCAGTAGTGATGATTGCGGAATAATAATGCCACGCCCCATCAGCCATATTTATGGTACCATCAGAACTTCGGATAGTTGAACTACTACCTTTTATCTGGACACCATCAGCTGCAGCATAAAATCCTTGACTAAATCCACCTTTAGCCACCAACATGGAGTTTGCATTTAATTTTACCCAAGCAGAAACAGTAAAGGTTGAATTTGAAAAGATAGTATTAGATGTAATATTTGTGTCTATATACGAAGACCCATTAAAATTCCCTGCACCATCAACTTGACCACTGGTGGCAGTAGCTCCTATTATGGTTCCATTATTACTATTTGTGGTGGAATCATTTGCAGAAAGCGTTGTGCCATCTGGTAAATGGTAAACAACTTTAAAGTTCGCACCCCACGTGCTCGTCTTGCCGTAAGTAGCATCACTGTTGGGATCAGAAGAAA
>DATJFX010000050.1:0-6190 GCA_035495465.1 Candidatus Methylomirabilota bacterium | reverse complement strand
TTGGATCGGCTCAGAATGGGCTCTCCCCTTTTAGAGGAAGTCTAGGGGATTATAGGTCGCGCCATAAGGCACCTGATAAGGTCCGCATTCCGGATATCCAAATCTAACGTCAGCTGCTTGATCTTTGTCAGAGACGCCTGGCTTTGTTCCTGTACGCTTGAGTTGTATTGCACTTGGTCTAAAAATTCTTGAAAATTATCATTCTCTAAAGCGATCTCAAGCGGCGAACGCTGATCCAGATCATTTATATCCGCAACCAAAGTGGCCAAGACTTCCTTTTGTTTGGCAATATCCTTCTGCGTTTGAACTATTTTGTTTGTGACATCTGCTATTTCTAGGTTTGCGGCATCGATTTCATTTTCTGTCGCGTCAATCTGCGCCTGGGTTTCAACTAATTGCAAATTCAGAATCTTTATTTGATTTGCTAGGGTGTTGGCCTGGCCAGAAATTTCCTTAATCTGGCTTTGGTAGCCATTGATTTTACTCTTAATCGCGTTTAATTCCTGCTGCTTGGCGTCTTTCTGAGCCTGCAGGTCATCAGAAGTCGTATCGCCTAATACAAATTGCCTGTTTAAGCCCAGAAGAAAAACGCCAGCAATTAAAATGACCAAAAAACCCGTAAATATTTTGTTATTTTCTTTTTGTTTCCATAGGGAAAACATAGTCTATATATTTTACCATGAAAATGAGATTTTGTCCACCCCCCACCAAAATTTTGGTGTGGGGGTAAACCTAAAACAGATTTTCTGTTGCCTTTGTTATCCGCTTTAGAATTATTTCTTTTCCGTTTTTTAATACCCCGAAAGCTTCCATTATCTCAAACGGTCCCGGCGAAGCTTCCAGTCCAGAAAGAGCGACTCTTAAGGGCCACAGCACTTCCCCATTTTTCATTTTTGAATCCTCGATAAACTTTTTTACTAGAGGCTCAAGTTCCGTGACTTTAAAATTTTCAGTCGGTACAGTTAATAAAAACTGGGCTAAAGAATTTAAGTTTTTCAAAATAGTTTCTTTCGGAGTGTTCTTCCAGATTAAAAGTTTTGGATCATATACAGGCTCTCGGAAAAAATACCCGACCCTCTCCCCTATTTCAGACAGCTTTTTCAGACGACTTTGTTCGAGGAGCAAAACTTTTTCTACAAATTCTTGGCTTAAAGTCTCAAAATTAATTCCCGCTTTTTTTAAGTAAGGCGAACATTTTTCTAGAAGATCCTTTGCATTAAGGTTCCGGATGTACATTCCATTAAACCAGTCTAATTTGTCCAAATCAAACACCGCACCGGCTTTATTTATTTTATCCAGAGAAAACTGTTTTACTAATTCAGCTAAAGAAAAAATCTCGTGTTCGGTTTTAGGATTCCAACCAAGAAAAGCCACAAAATTAAGAAGGGCGTCAGGCAAATAACCTTGCTCGACAAATTCTTTAACCGAAACATCTCCGTCGCGTTTTGAAAGTTTTTTACGAGTTTTCGAGAGTAGCAAGGGTAAGTGTGCAAGCTTCGGGATATTCCAGCCAAAGGCCTGATAAAGCAAAATATGTTTTGGAGTCGAAGGAATCCATTCATCTCCCCGGATAATATGAGTAATATTCATGAGATGATCATCTACTACGCTAGCGAGATGATACGTGGGAAAACCATCGGATTTCAACAAGACCTGATCGTCGATTTCGTCAGAAGAAAATTTTATTTCCCCATGGACTTCATCTGTGAATACAATTTGTTCCCCGGATTTTATATTTAGCCGAATAACCCGCGCTTGGTCTGACTTTAAAAGTGTCTCGCGATCTTCTTGGCTTAGTAACAAACAGTGCTTATCATATTTAGGCGGAACTTTGGCTGCGATTTGCTGCTCATGAAGTTCTTCCAAACGCGTGTGAGTACAGAAACAATAATAGGCAACTTTTTTATCAATCAACTCTTGGGCGTATTTTTTATAAATTTCCAGACGTTCAGATTGATGATACGGCCCTTCATCCGCATTTAAGGAAAAATCCGCCAGGGTTTGGATAATGTTTTCTAAAGCTCCTGGTACTGATCTTTTCTGATCCGTATCTTCTATTCTGAGAATAAATTTGCCACCCTGGTTGCGCGCAAACAAAAAAGCATACAAAGCCGTACGTAAACCGCCAATATGTAACAAGCCTGTCGGGCTTGGCGCAAATCTTGTTCTAATTTCTTGAGGCATATTGATAGACCTTCCAAATAAATACAGGGACTGCATTCCACATTCGCTTCCATCGCCCAGGCTGAGTAATCAGCCGCCAGAGCCATTCTAAGCCCATATAATGCATAAATTGGGGCGCTACAGGAGCAATTCCTGCGATATAGTCGAATGTACCCCCCAAGCCCAATGTTACCTTGGCTCCAGTTTTTTGATAATTCTGGGCGATCCAGAATTCCTGCTTAGGCGGAGAATAAGCTATCAATAGTATATCAGAATTAGCCGCAGCAATCTCCTTCATAATCTGCTCGTTAAAAGGGCGGCCAGACAGAGCTAAGCGAATATCTAAATCCGGATAAAGTTCTTTCAATTTAAAAGCTGCCTGCTCCGCCACATTCCCAAGCCCACCCACTAAACTTATGGAATACTTTTTTTCCGACGCAAGTTTTATAATATCAAAAATAAATTTGCTGCCACTGATGCGTTCTGAAATAATTGTGTGAACAAACTTAGGATTAAAAAGCACGGCTAGTAAAGTTTTGAAAAGATTATATATGGACTTGGATAAAGATAAAAATTTCGCGGCCCATATAATGCCAATCCCATCAGCTAAGGCTAAATCCGCGGAATTTAAGACTTGCTGGTATTTCGGATCTTTCAGCGCAAAGACAATCAACTCCGAATACGGAGTCACGACATAATGAGGGTGGTTGGATCTGACGAACTCATCGATTTTGGCAATCGCTTCGGCTTTGCTGATATTATCAATTTCCACTCCTGCTACGTTTACTTTCATAAAAATGTCTTTTAATTATAACATAATTCTGCTACCATTATGGTATGGAAATCAAACGGGAATTTAAGAAAAAAAGCGAACAGCACATCCATTCCCCTGCTCATGCTCTGGCAGATGAGCTTTCCCAGAAATTCAATGACAAAAAGCATTTTGGCTTTTACCTAAAAACCGCTCTAACTCATGATCATTCGGAGCTTCGAAGGATCGCGGGAGAAGTTTTAGAAAATAAATCTGTGAAAAACCCGGGCGCTTTGTTTGCTTATTTATTAAAAAAATCTCATGTTAAAGATAGTTAAGGTTCCGGATCCAATTCTTACTAAAAAAACAACGCTCATTAAAAATATTGATGCGGAAATTTTAGAATTGGCTGACGAGATGATCCAGACCTGCAAAAAGGCAAATGGCATCGGCCTAGCTGCGCCTCAGATCGGCAAATCCATCCGCATGTGTATTATCGACTTAGAACATCTAGGACTTCCGCCTTTCGCTCTTATCAACCCGAAAATTGTTTCAAAATCTTTTAAAAAAGTGGAAATGGAAGAGGGATGCTTGTCTATCCCAGGAGTTTTTGGATTAGTAAAGCGACCCGCTAAGATCAAAGTCGAGGCTTTAAACCTTAAAGGTGAGAAAAACAAGTTTGACGCCGATGGCATGGTGGCGCGAGTTATTCAACACGAAGTAGATCACTTGGATGGAATTTTGTTTACGACAAAAATCTCTAAACGAACTGATCCGAAACCGGATGAAAAAATGTAATGAAGCACCCGGAAACTAATCACATTCCTTTTGAGAGTTTAGAATCTACAGATCATGCTGGTGATTTTTTTCGATTGAACGAAGTAGAAAAAAATCCTAATTTAGTTGTAAAAAATTTAGATATTTACGAATTCCCAACAAAAGAAGAAATTTCGGTAATTACCAAATCCATCCAAGATTTTATTGGGTTGACACAAGAGTCCTCATTAAAAGAGTTTATGCCGAGAAGCCAAGTAGTGATCGGCGAAAACATGTATAATCATCCTAATGCCTATGTGATCGCTGAAAAAATTAATGGAGCTGAGTTAGGTTTCGATGAAACCGAACGAGAATATAAATTATCCACGGAAGACAAGCAAAGACTATACGGACTCTTAAATGCTTTTATAGAAATATACATTAAAACTTTTAATGGTACGCGCGGAAAGACCCTGGAATTTCAAGGTGCGCAGAACTATTTAAAAGGTATAAATTTAGCTAGACCTGAGGGAGAAAAAATATATTTTATTGACCAATGGCCTATATACGACGCAACAATTCAAGAATTTAAAGCAGTATCAAAAGTTTTTGGGTCAAGATTCGGTTTGGATTATAAAAAAATTCTTAGCATGCTGGATGACTTAGAATTAAGTCTTGAAAGACGCGCCGCATGAAAATTATATTTGCCGGGACAACTGAATTTGGCATTCCGACTTTAGAAAAGCTCAAAAAACAAAATGAGCTTGTTTTAATCATTACCCAGCCAGACAAACCTGCCGGGCGCGATAAAAAATTAGCTCCCTCCCCTATTAAACTCTGGGCTCAGAAAAATAATATTCCCTTAATCCAGCCTGAGAAGATCATAGAATCCAAATCTCAAATTTCAGATTACGAACCCGACCTTCTTCTCGTCGCAGCTTATGGACAAATTATTCCGAAAGAGATCTTAGACATACCTAAATTTAAATCCATCAATATCCATGGCTCTATATTACCCAAATACCGAGGTGCCTCCCCCATCCAGTCGGCAATTTTAAATGGCGACAATGTCACGGGTATAACTTTGATTCAAATGGATGAAAAAATGGACCACGGGCCAATGCTCGCTGTAAAATCTCTACCACTGGATGAAACTATTACCTTTCCGGAACTTTATCAAAAGATGGGAGTACTGGCAGCGGATTTGGTAGACGAGACATTACCTAAATGGTTTGCAGGAGCGATAAGTCCTGTCGAACAAGACCATGCTGCTGCGACTTTTTGTAAGCCCATAGAAAGAGCAGATGCGAAGATTGACTGGGCCAAAACCGCGATGGAGATAAATCGAAAAATCAGGAGCTTCAATCCTGAGCCTGGGACCTGGACTACGCTTTCAGGCAAGCCTATTAAAATCTTAAGCGCTGAAGTCATCAAAGATCATAAAATCGAATTGCCGGGTAAAATTTATGCGTTCAATGGCGAGCCCGCGGTAAAATGTATGGAAAACGCTCTGCTTTTAAAAAAAGTAAAACCCGACGGAAAAAACGAGATGTCGGGTAAGGATTATTTAAATGGTTTAAGAAGCCTTAACGATAAAATTTTTGTTTAGGCAATAGACCGACCGCCGTCTACAAATAAAATTTGTCCGGTAGTAAAGTCGCTGTCCAGCAAATACAAAACTGCTTTCGTAATTTCTTCCGCCCCGCCCCATCTTTTAAGAGGGGTGTTTTTTAAAACTTCAGTATTTTCTTCATCTGCTAAATCCGCAGGCTTTAGGATGGGTCCAGGAGCTATACAATTTACCGAAATATTTGGTGCCAATTCTTTTGCTAAGGACTTAGTTAACCCTTCAACTGCGGCCTTTGCCACATTATAAGCTAAATAATCTTTATAAGGTTGGGTCAAGACGGACCAATCTGAAATAAAAATTATTTTACCCATAGGCATATGTGGGGCCGCGGCTTTTGCCATCAGAAAAGCGCTTTTTGCAATTACATTTAAGTTATCGTCCCAATCCCCTTCAGAAATACTGGTCCAAGGGGTGCGTTTATAAGTGGCTGCCATGTGGATGACGCCGTCAATCTGTCCAAATTTATCTATGGCCTGGCTAATCACCTTTTGAACATCAGCTGATTTAGAAACATCAGCTTGAACAAAAAGACAATCCTTCCCTAAGTCTTCAGCGGGTTTTGTGTTCAAATACGTTAACACTAATTTCGCGCCCATTCCTGAGAGCTTTTTAGCCGTATCTAAACCTATTCTGGCCGCGCCGGTGATAATAAAAACTTTATTCTCTATTTGCATTAAATTTCCGTTTCTTGGTTAATCTTTAAGTCTAATACTTTTATTCCAGATTGTTCTAAAAACATGGACAGAACTCTGTGGCCGAAATTCGCCTGAGGTATAAACATGGCATCGTGCACCGCAAAACAAGATTTAGGTTTGAGATCCTTGGCGAAATCAATTGCCTCAGAAATTTTCATCCAGGGTCCTCCTGCTGGCACTGCCAATATTTCTATA
>DATJFX010000049.1:0-10145 GCA_035495465.1 Candidatus Methylomirabilota bacterium | reverse complement strand
GGAAGAAGAAGCCATGCGACGGATCGAAAAGCAGATTATCAAGCTTTGGAAGCGGGCGGAAGAAAAAGGCGAACGGTATTTTCCTTACGAATTTATGTATCAGATGATCCGCGAAGGCATGTTGACTGAATTTCATCAGATCGACCCGAAAGATTCTTGGTTGATCGCGGCTTGCGAGAAAAATTTGCCGATCTGGACTCCAGGATGGGAAGATTCTACTTTAGGAAATATTTTTGTGGCCTTAACTAAAGGCCGCGGAGCAAATTATTACGGTGAAAATCTGAAGAGTATCAGCACGGTAAAATCTGGGTTAGAAGCTATGTCGACTTTGATTGATTGGTATATAGAAACAACGAAAAATAAATTTGTTGGTTTTTTCCAAATCGGCGGGGGAATTGCCGGTGATTTTCCAATTTGTGTCGTGCCTCTGATCCAGCAGGATCTGAAAACCGATTGCAAACTTTGGGGTTACTTCTGTCAGATTTCTGACTCCACAACTTCCTATGGCTCATACTCTGGGGCAGTGCCAAATGAAAAAATCACCTGGGGCAAGTTGGACGTGACTACGCCTCGGTTCGTGATCGAATCTGATGCAACAATTGTCGCGCCGCTTATTTTCTCTTACGTTTTGAATCACTAATGACCTTTGACCCGAAAAAATCCTATCAGCCCAAGCCGTTTTTGGATATTTTTAACCTTGGGATTAAGCCTGAGGTTACTTTTGAATCTTCTGACGCTGTTATCGTACCATTCGGATACGAAGGCACTGTGACTTTTGGACATGGAACGGATAAAGGTCCAGAAGGATTAATCCAAGCTTCGCTTCAAGTAGAAACATTTGATGATGAATTATTAGACGATATTCAAAACCATTTGAAAATTTGGACGACTGAGCAGCCTCAGTTGCCCCAAGACCCCGAGGAAGCGTGCAAGCTTTTGAAGGATATTGTCGCAGATTTGATTAATCAGAAGAAATTGCCAGTCGTAATTGGCGGGGAACACAGTATCAGTTACGGTTTTGCCCAGGCTTTAAATGAAAAATATAAGGATGTATCAGTTTTGGTTTTTGATTCGCATTTGGATTTAGGCGACCAATGGTCCGCTCGAGATTTTACCCATGCCGCTTGGCTGAAATATTCTTTGCAACTGCCAAATATTAAAAAAGCTTCTTTGGTGGGAATTCGGAATTTTAATAAACTAGAATATAAATTTTGGCAGGAGAATCCAGACCGAGTAAAAGTTTTTTTGGCCCGTGACCGCAAGAACTGGCAAATAGATGAAATTGTAAATAGTCTGGGCGAAAATGTTTATTTATCTTTTGATATTGATGCTTTTGACGCTTCCATGATCCCATCTACTGGAACCCCAGAACCAGGGGGCCCTATGTGGGATGAGATTTTACCAATTATAAAAGCAGTAGCTCAGAAAAAGAATATTATCGGTATGGATCTGGTAGAATTAGCTCCAATTAAAGGATTTCAAGCACCGGATTTTATGGCAGCCAAACTTTTGATGAAAATGATTTTGTATAAGTTTAAAGCTAAGGAACTTAAGTAGAATATTGAATACTATTTCCTCCTGTGATATAAATACGGCACGTACACAGTTGAAACGGAGGATTTGACATCATGGTGAAGCGCGTGCGTTATACCGCTATCGAGAATTACTTGGCTATCACCGTGCCCGCTCTTCTTGGTCATCCGGACAATCCAGAGGCCTTGGAGGGCGCTAAGGAAGGCAAAGCTGCCGAGCAAGCGCTAAAGATCGGCGACGTCGAGCCGGTGCGGGAGTTTCTGCAAAAGGAGAAAGACGTATGGGAAGCAATTTTGCAGAACCTGGGCCCTCGTTCTGCCGACGATCCGGATCTGCTCCACACCAAGAGGTACTTGGAAGATATGGAGCGACTGCTGGATACACTTCCGCCCGGACAAGACGAGGCTGAAAGCGAACCCCAAGCGTCCTGAACGAATTTAGGATTTGATGGCGCATTTTTGGGAGATTGAGATGAGAACACCAGGTCAACGTAGATTGCGGAAACGAAGGCGAACAGAGAGGCGGCGGGCGCAATCTAAAGCAATTCGTCCAGACGGGCCTCAACGAACGGCCAATCCGCCCGAGGTGGTGAAACTCCTCGAACCACCGCCTCCTTCAGCTGAACAGCTCACAGAACTCAGCAAGCTTCTGGCAATCGGGAAAAATCTGCAGGCAGGCGAGCAGGTCATGCTCAAGGCCAGCGACTATCCGCACATTGATTTTTTCGGCGGAGTCGAAGCCGAGCTGAATAAATCGGCTCCTACTCGAATCATGGTTTGCCGCGTAAATGGGGATGTGGCAGGAATGATTCGGATGGTTTGTTGGTAGTTTGCGTCGCACTATATGGTCGTAACGAGCAATCGTTCGGCCTTTTCTTTTTGCCTGGAATTTAGTATAATAAGCAAGCATTTATGTCATTTTTAACTAATCTTTTCAGCAGTTCGAACGAAACCGTGGTCAAGCAACTTCAGAAAAAAGTTGAGGCTATTAATTTGCTGGAAAAAGAATTTGAAGGAAAATCCCAGGACCAACTCAAAGAACTTACCCATAAATGGAAAGATGAGTTGGCATCTTTGGATTTGGAGCAAACCAAAAAATATTTAGATAATATTTTACCCGAGGCTTTCGCCGCAGTACGCGAGGCAGCCAAGCGAACCATAAACCAAAGGCATTATGATGTACAGCTGATTGGCGGCATGGTTTTACACCAAGGTAATATCTCGGAAATGAAAACTGGAGAAGGAAAAACCTTAGTGGCGACTTTGCCTTTATATCTTAATGCTCTTGCCGGCCGCGGCGCGCATCTGGTTACCGTCAATGATTACCTGGCTCGCTGGCAAGCGTCCTGGATGGGCCAGATATTTAGTTATTTAGGATTGTCGGTCGCGTCTATCCAACACGATCAGGCTTTTCTCTATGATGAGTCATATGAACCAGAGGCTGAAGAAATTGCAGCAGTGGAAGCAAAGGTTCAGGGATTAGTTTTAGACGTAAAACATATGCGGCCTATTTCGAGGCAGAAAGCATATGCTGCGGATATTACTTATGGAACCAATAACGAATATGGTTTTGATTATTTGCGGGACAATATGGTCTGGCAAAAAGAACAAATGGTTCAGCGGGATCTTTTTTATGCAATTGTTGACGAAGTCGACTCAATCTTGATCGATGAAGCCAGGACGCCTTTGATTATCTCAGCTCCGGACACCGACTCTACGGATAAATATTTTCAATTCGCGAAAGAAGTTCAGAAACTTTCTAAAGACGCGGACTATACCGTGGATGAAAAAAGGAAAGCCGTATCGCTGAACGAAGAGGGGATCAATAAGCTTGAAAAGTCCTTAGGGATTAAAAATATTTATGACAAAGAAGGCATTACCTTGGTCCATCATGTGGAACAAGCTTTACGCGCTAAGGAATTATTTTTAAAAGACGTAAATTACGTCGTCCAAAAAGGTGAAATCGTAATCGTTGATGAATTTACTGGCCGCATGATGTATGGCCGGAGGTATTCAGAAGGACTGCACCAAGCTATTGAAGCCAAGGAAGGCGTAAAAGTTCAACAGGAAAGTAAAACTTTAGCGACGATTACTTTCCAAAACTATTTCCGGCTTTATCACAAGCTTGCAGGTATGACTGGAACTGCAGAAACCGAGGCCGAAGAATTTCATAAAATTTATAAACTCGAAGTCGTCCAGATCCCGACCAACAGGCCAAATATCAGAAAAGATTTGGCAGATCAGGTGTATAAAAACGAAGCAGGGAAGTTTCAGGCTTTGATTAACACGATTAAAGAAATTAGCGCCACTGGCCGGCCCATGCTGATCGGGACTATTTCAATTGAAAAAAATGAATATCTATCGCAGATGTTAACTCAGGCTGGCGTCCGCCATGAGACACTAAACGCAAAAAATAATGAACGTGAGGCCCATATTATCTCCCAAGCCGGGCGTTTAGGCGCAGTCACGCTCGCTACCAACATCGCCGGACGTGGCGTGGACATTATTTTAGGCGGCAGTACGCCAGACCCAGCAGAGCAAGAACAAGTTAAGCAACTCGGAGGCCTGGCAGTCATCGGTACCGAACGCCACGAGTCCCGGCGTATCGATAACCAGTTGCGCGGTCGCGCAGGACGCCAAGGCGATCCAGGATCCTCCCAATTCTTTTTGTCTTTAGAAGATGATTTGATGCGGTTATTTGGCGGCGAAAGGGTCGGGAAGATGATGGAGACCTTAGGCATTCCGGATGATCAGCCGATTGAACATGGATTGATTTCCAGAACTATAGAATCCGCTCAGCATAAAATCGAAGGATTAAACTATGATATGCGAAAACACGTTTTAGAGTATGATGACGTGATGAATAAACAGCGTACGATTATTTATGCGAAACGCAAACAGATTTTAAATCGTACAGAACCTCTAAGCGATGAAATCCTTCAATTAGTCGAAAAAGAAATTACGGATGTCGTAAATATACCGCATACGCATAGTCCGGAAGACGAAGATCATTTTGAGCCGCGGCATATATATGAACATCTCAACGCCATCCTTCCTCTGAAGCCTGAGGATTTGAAATTGGATCTCGATGCCATGGGTTTAACTAATCACGCTTTAGAAATTGCCCAGCGGGAGTATAAACTCAAGCAAGAGAAAATGGACTCGGCAGTCTTAACGCAACTGGAAAAATTTGTGTATCTTCGAACTATCGATCAGCTCTGGCAGCAGCATTTGGATACCATGGAGCATTTGCGCGACTCAGTCAGGCTTCGGGGTTATGGCCAGCGCGATCCTTTGCAGGAATTTAAAAACGAAGGGTATCAGTTATTCCAGAACTTGCTTGAAGAAGTCAATCGACAAATCGTTTATACAATTTTCAAAGTAGATGTGGCCCCAGCGCCAGTCCAAGGCCCAGCAGATCCAGCCCTAAAAGAAATCGGCCGCAATGACCCATGTCCTTGTGGTAGTGGAAAGAAATATAAAAAATGCGGGATGCTGAATACTCCAGAGCACCAACAGTTAATGGCCAAAAAAGCATGAAATATATTATAGTTTGTGGTCCAACAGCTGCAGGTAAAGACACAGTGATTGATGAATTAGTAAAAGAAATCAATCAGGAAAAGCCGGGTTTATTGAATAAAACCTGGTACTATACAACTAGGAGAGAGGTTCGACCAGGGGAGGACCCGAACGCTGAATATTTTCTCTCGGAAGAAGAGTTTGATCAAAAAATTGCCAGAGGCGAGTTTTTTTCTCATGGAACAAATGCCGGGTATCGCGTCGCCACCTCTTATTCTCAGCTTAATCAAGAGGGAAATATTGTAATCAGTATAACAACGCAATATTTAGAACGGTTAAAAGACTATGCTGCTAAAAATGGAGTCGAAGCATTAAGTATTTTAGTTACAGCACCTAGAGAAGTAAGAGCCAATCGGATCCGGATGAGAGAATCGTGGTTATTTACTGAACCAGTTGAGGATAAAATCGAGCAAGATATATCAAAAGAAGGCACTGAATTAGGGAAAGAATTTGATATCAGAATTGAAAATAAGGAAGGTCAGTTCGACGAAACGATGAGAGAAGTAATTCCTAAAGTCAGAGAATTTTTAAGCAAGTAATTATGATAATTAGCACATGAATTACTGGCTACTAAAATCCGAAGCAGATGTTTACTCAATAGATGATCTAAAGCGCGATAAAACCACTATCTGGGACAATATCAGAAATTACAGAGCCCGAAATATCATGCGCACAGAAATGAAGCCTGGGGATCTTTTTTTATTTTATTATTCCATGGGCAAAAATGGATCAAATGGCGTTGCTGGCATAGGTAAAATTTTATCCGTAAATCTGCCAGACATGTCAGCGCTTGATAAACAGAGCGAATACTTCGACCCGAAAGCAAGCCGAGAAAAAAATCCGTGGGTAGCTATCAAAGTCGGGTTCGTAACCAAATTTAAATATTTAGTGCCGCTGGATGTGATTAAAGATGAACCGAAATTAAAAAATATGGTTTTACTGAAAATTGCCAGATTGTCTGTACAACCCGTAAAGCGTGAAGAATTTGATTTAATAAGATCTTTAGGATCGAAAAAATCAGCATAAAAAAAGAGGTTTACTGGGAAGTAAACCTTAACGGAAGCGGGATGAGTTTGCCGGCCACATAGAACAGCGGCGAGAGACAGAAATTCACAGCGAATTCCAGTCTGGGGTTGGATTGGCGGATCACTGCCGGCTTGCTCTTACAGTCCGGACAGTACTGCGGGTATGTGCAGTGGGGTCTTTCGTACCAGCCCCTTTTCGCCGTAACGTAAACGACCAATACAGCGACCGCCAAGTAACCCAAGACGATCAGGGCGATCCATGCCATCATGTTGCGATCCTCCTCTAGAACATGTGTGCATAAGCTATCATTTTATAGTAAAATAGTCAATATGAAAAAAACAGCAGAATTTGTATCTCCGAAACATCCGGATAAAATGTGCGATTTTATCGCGGACTCTATTTTAGATGAATATTTAAAACAAGATCCAACATCTCGTGTGGCCGTGGAGGTTATGGGTGGTCACGGGCACATCACAGTCAGCGGTGAAATCACCAGCCGGGCCGAGGTTGATATTGCGAAAATTGTAACCCTAGTTGCGGGCGCGAATTTTCAAGTCAGCGTGTTTGCCACTAGGCAAAGTGCAGAAATTTCTCATGGCGTGGATATAGGCGGCGCAGGAGATCAGGGAATCATGGTTGGCTTTGCTTGCTCTGATACCCCTAACCACATGCCGTTAGAATACGAGCTTGCCCGCAATCTCTGCCGCAATATTTATCAAAAATTTCCCTATGATGGCAAAGTCCAAGTCACGGTTGACACAGAAACCAAAAAAATTTCCACAGTGGTAGCTAGTTTCCAAAATACGAAAACAGAAGAACTTTTAAAATTAGTTAAACAGTATGTCTCGGCGGAAGAATATCTGATCAATCCGGCCGGGGAGTGGCACATCGGCGGATTTGATGCGGATTCAGGCCTTTCGGGCAGAAAGATTATAATTGATAATTATGGGCCAAATATTTCAGTAGGAGGCGGTTCTTTTTCCGGTAAGGATTATACGAAAGTCGACCGCTCCGGCGCCTATATGGCCAGAAAAATTGCTGTAGATATGCTTGGAAAAACCCATGCTCATGAAGTTTTGGTAAAATTAGCGTATGCGATCGGCAAGCCGAATCCAGTCATGAGTACATTATTAGTAGATAATAAAGAACAGATTTTTCCCACTACTTATGATTTAACTCCTCAGGGGATTAAAATGTTTTTGAAATTAGACCAGCCGAAATATGTCCAAACTGCAAATTGGGGACATTTTGGCCGAGATTTTATATGGGACAAATAATTTTATCTTTGGTTTGCGGTATTATAATTTTTTTAGGATTGGCTGGAACTCTTTTACCATTCCTGCCTGGGCCTCAATTATCGCTGGTCGGATTAATTCTTTATGCGTGGCTAAGTCCAATCAAAACAGTGTCCGGATTTTGGCTGATTATTTTCAGCATACTCACCATACTTACCATGCTCGTGGATATTTTCGGACCCGGCCTGGGAGCTAGAAAAACTCAAGCCACGAAATTAGGAGTCTGGGGCGCGACGTTAGGTGGTTTTTTCGGAGTTTTTATTTTCGGGCCGATTGGTATTTTGGCCGGCCCGTTTATCGGAGGTTTTTTAGGCGAATACACCGGATCGAAAAATCATATCCAGGCTTTAAGATCAGCTTGGGGAGCTTTTGTGGCCATGATGGTGGGCGCAGTATTTAAATTTATCGTCTCCCTTTCCATGACGATTTATTTTATCTTTGCTATAATTAAATCACTATAAAGGTCGATATAAACCTATAAAAAATATGAAAACAAAATCTTATCTTTCGGTCGCAACTTTAATTTTTAGCGTGGTAGCTATCGCGCATTTTCTCAGAGCCATTCAGGCTAGTCCGCTGACTATCGGCAGTTTTTCAGTTCCTGTGTGGGCGAGTTGGGTGGGTGCTCTAGTGGCAGCATATCTGGCTTACCAAGGCTGGAAACTCCGTTCATAATGAACAAGGCCCAAGCTTTGCAAAAAATTTCTACCAAGATTAAGCGTTGCTTAATCTGTCGTAAGGATTCCATCGGCTTGCCAGTGGTAGGCGAAGGCGATCCTGATGCCAAGATCGTTTTTATAGGCGAAGCACCGGGCAAAACAGAAAGTTTAACGGGTCGACCTTTTGTCGGACGATCCGGTAAATTTTTGCGGGCTCAATTAAAAACTATTGGCCTGGACGAAAAAAATGTTTACATAACCAGCCCAGTAAAATATCTTCCCAAACAAGGAACGCCCACTCCGCAACAAATAGCCCATGGGCGCACACATTTGGACGAACAATTAGCTGTTATCAATCCTGCTGTCATTGTCCTGATGGGAAGAGTAGCAGCAGAAGCTGTATTAGGGGAGTATCTAGCTATCAGCAAACTGCATGGCCAAACTATTAAAAAGGACAATAAAATTTATTTTATTTCCTATCATCCGGCAGCAGCTCTGAGGTTTGACAGAAAAACTTTTATCCAAGATTTTAAAAAAATTCGCAAATTGATTTAATTAATTTTCAGAAATGAATAATAAACCTACCGTAGTCGCAGTATCAGGGGGATTTGATCCAATTCATCCCGGGCATATCCGGATGTTCCAAGCGGCCAAACAGCTGGGGGATAAGCTGGTGGTGATTGTAAATAATGATAATTGGGTTTTGAAAAAGAAGAAATTTGTTTTTATGCATGACGCGGAACGAAAGGAAGTTTTAGAGGCGATTAAATACGTAGATGAAGTAGTAATTACCAAACACCCGAAAAATCCGGAAGATATGAGCGTAAGCGCAGAATTATTACGTATCAAGCCTGATATTTTCGCCAATGGCGGAGACAGGCATAAAGGTAACGTGCCGGAAGTCGAAGCTTGTAAGAAAATCGGGTGTAAAATGGTGGATAATGTCGGCAAAGGCGGCAAGATCCAGTCCAGTTCGGAATTGGTAGATAAAGCGGTTAAAGCAGCACCCCGAAAAATTTCTGTACATATTAAAAAACCGCGGAAATGACAGTTGCTTGTATTAAATCCTATGATTTAGTATAATTTGACCTGAGGAAACCCCTCGTTTTTATTTGATTTATTCCACCTTGAGAAACTTTCGATTATATCTTAAATTCATTGCTATTGTCTTAATTGCTGCTTTCGCGGTTTATTTGGTTTTGCCATTTGGCAGTCGGATCAGCCTCAAACCCATAAAAATTAATTTTGAAAAAGACTACAAGTTAAAACTGGGGTTAGATTTGCAGGGCGGGACACATCTTGTTTATCAGGGCGATTTGAAAGATATTGCGCCCGAAGCCCGAGCTGATGCCATGAGTTCAGCGAGAGACGTTATTGAACGCCGCGTGAATGCTTTCGGCGTATCCGAACCGCTAGTTCAGGTTTCAGGTACAGATCGGATTATTGTTGAATTGCCAGGGGTGAAGGATATTAATGAAGCCATTAAATTAATCGGTCAAACACCGTTCTTAGAATTCCGCGAACAAAACCCCAATCCCACAGCGACGCCAGATGCCAATGGCAAAGTCACAGTCAGTGCAGAGGACGCTTTCAAACCGACTGGTTTGACTGGCAAACAATTTAAACGCGCAGTACTGCAGTTCAACCAGCAAACAGGTGCCCCAGAGATTTCTTTGCAGTTTGACGCAGAAGGTACCAAACTTTTTTCAGACATAACCTCCCGCAATATCGGCAAGCAGGTCGCCATCTTCTTAGATGGTCAAATTTTATCCGCTCCCACGGTTAACCAAGCTATTACTGACGGCCAAGCCGTAATTAATGGCCAATTTAGCGTAGCAGAAGCGCGAGATTTGGTGACCCGATTAAATGCCGGTGCTTTGCCTGTGCCTATTAAATTAATCGAACAGCAAAATGTCGGAGCTACGTTGGGAGCTGTATCAGTGCAAAAAAGCGTGGCAGCGGGATTAATCGGCTTAATCATTGTCGGATTATTCATGTTGATTTACTACCGTTTGCCAGGCTTGCTGGCCGTAGTTGCTCTTTCTATTTATGCA
>DATJFX010000048.1:0-3040 GCA_035495465.1 Candidatus Methylomirabilota bacterium | reverse complement strand
TTTTTGGAATTACGCTTACCTTAGCCGGTATCGCTGGTTTGATTTTGAGCATTGGTATGGCTGTGGATGCAAACTTTTTAATTTTCGAACGTACCAAAGAAGAATTGCGCAAAGGCAAAATGTTAGACCAAGCAGTAGAGGATGGGTTTAATCGAGCCTGGCTGTCAGTTCGGGATTCGAATTTTTCGAGTTTAATTACCACTTTGATTTTAGGATATTTCGGCACCAGCATTGTCCGCGGCTTTGCTATCACACTGGGCCTGGGTATTTTAATTTCTATGTTTACAGCTATCACTGTGACTCGAACCTTCCTGCGAATGCTGGTTGGTCATAATATTTTAGTCCATCATTGGTTATACGGAGTAAATGTCATGTCCGGAGAAAAGGAGAAAAATTCCCATGCTTAATATTATAAAGTATTACAAATTTTGGTTTACCGTTTCTGCAATTTTATTAATTGCCGGTATTGCTTCCTTAATAATTTTTGGTCTGAAACCCGGAATTGATTTCAAAGGCGGCACTTTGACCCAGGTCCAATTTACCAACAACGTCCCTACCGTGGCAGACATTCAGTCCGACCTGCAAGCCAATGGCGTTACGGATGCTCAAATCCAACCGGCGGGAGATAAATCAGTAATTATTCGCACGGGTCCTCAAGAAAAAGAGCAGCACGATGCTTTAATAAAGGCTTTAAGCGACAAATTTGGGCCCGTAACTGAACAGCAATACACATCTATCGGTCCGGTAATCGGCAAGGAACTTCGATCGCAAGCTGCTATTCAGCTGATTTTAGTCTCTCTGGGAATTATCTTATATATCGGTTATGCTTTTCGAAAAGTCAGCCGGCCTGTATCATCTTGGCGATTCGGTATTTCAGCTATCATTGCCTTGATCCACGACTTGTTCATCGTCATCGGAGCATTTTCCATACTTGGACATTTTAAGGGTGTAGAAGTGGATAGTTTGTTCGTCACGGCGCTTTTGACAGTCTTAGGATTTTCGGTTCACGACACAATCGTAGTATTTGACCGAATTCGCGAAAATTTACGGCTCCGAGCCGGGCAGTCCTTGCCGGAAATTATCAATAACAGTATTAATCAAACCTTGGTTCGATCTATTAACACTTCCGTCACTGTGGTTTTGGTTTTAACATCGCTTTTGTTATTTGGCGGTGAAACGATTCGATATTTCGTTCTTGCACTTTTGATCGGTATTATTGCCGGAACTTATTCGTCTATATTTATTGCCAGTCCTTTGCTTATCGTCTGGCATAACTGGGACATGCGGCGAAAGAAATAAAATAAAAAACCGCTCCTGATCGGGGCGGTTTTTTATTATTTGGAACGCTTGCGTTTAAGCATCTTACTATCCTCATCCATCTTAGCCAGTCGCTCCTTAATATCCTCAGGAGTCATTCCTTTTCGACAGTTGGCACACAAGGGGTTAGTCCCATAGGGTTGCCGACAAGCAGTACAATCTTCGTCACTCGTTTCTAAGGGATTAATATGAAGATTTAGTTCAGGATTCATCATGTACATATTATAGCATTCTTCTAATACAAAGAGGCAAGACTTGACAGATTAGAAAATTTGTGCTATACTATATTTAATCTAAATATGTCTCCTAATTCCAATATAAATCCGACTGAATCTAACCCTACTGAGACCTCTTCCGGACAGGCAGGGATTTTAGATAAAATCATGGGCTCGCAGACTCAAAGCAGTTTAAATGAGTTTCAGCCTTTAGCTTTGGTCGCCAAGCTTTTAATGGAGCTCAATGAACGTGATCGGGAAATTTTAACGAAGCGTTTCGGTTTGGACGGGGGAGAGATAGAAACCCTGGAGTCTATTGGCAGCCGCTTTAAACTGACCCGGGAACGCGTCAGGCAAATAGAAAAGGATTCATTGAACTTATTGAATCGCAAGACTCTTCCGGAGCGCGACGCTGCCTTGCAGCTTTTGTTTGACACTATTTTAGAACACGGCAATGTCATGAGTGAAGATTTTTTGCTCAATACCGTTTTAGTCAGCAAATCAGATTTGAAAGAAACTCAGGCAGTTAGATTTTTATTAAATCTTGGAGAACAATTTAAGAGCTTAAAGGAATCGGGCGATCATCATCCATCCTGGCATGTGGTGGGATTTGATCTCGCTAAATTAAGCGCAATTATTGCCCAGTTTGAACAGATTTTAAAAGAGCATGGAAGTGTGATGTCCCAGGAGCTTTTGAATAGTAAATTCAAATCCACTGAGTACTTTAAGCAGAACGAACTGGAATTTTCAGATAAAGTTTTAAGAAGTTATTTAAATATTGCTAAATCCATTCAGATTAATCCGTACTCCGAAATCGGCTTGCTGTCATGGAGTGACGTTAAGCCCCGCGACGTGGGAGATAAGGCGTATTTGGTACTAAAGCACCATGGCAAACCAGAGCATTATTCGGTAATCACAAAAATGATTAATGATAATAAATTTGATTCCCGTACTGCTTTTCAGGAAACTGTGCATAATGAGCTGATTAAGGATAGCCGGTTCGTATTGATCGGCCGCGGAATTTACGCCTTGGCTTCTTGGGGCTATAAAAGGGGAGTCGTGGCTGACGTCATAAAGGAAATTATTCAATCGGCTAATCGCCCATTGTCCCGGGAAGAGATTATTGCGGAAGTGATGAAGCGCCGACAAGTTAAACGAAATACGATTTTAGTCGGACTATCCAATAAAAAATATTTTATGAGGGTAGCCAAAGATAAATACGTTCTGGCAACAGAAACCAAACAATAATTATAAACATGTCAACGATATTTGAATACATCCATCTTTTTACTGATGTTTTATTTATTTGGCCATGGGGCTTGATAATTGTTTTGATATTCGGATGGTTTTTGGTGTATATGCTGTGGTGGCTGAAGCGAGACCAGAACAGAAACCGCTATGTAGATAGCGTAAAGTTTGTTTTTCTGGAAGTGAAATTCGATGAACTAAATGAAAAATCTCCGCTGGCTATGGAGCAGATTTTTGCCGCTCTCCATGCGATTCACCAG
>DATJFX010000047.1:0-15091 GCA_035495465.1 Candidatus Methylomirabilota bacterium | reverse complement strand
TCATCAACTTTTTTATCCCAATCGAAAGGCATGACCTTGATCGGAATGGCTAGACGATTGCTTTTCAAAGCCTTATGTTTAGTCTTATGGACCACTTTCGGTCTTCGGACCTTCTTGGCTTTTTTGATTATCTTAGTTTTCTTATGCTTAGCCATATTGGAAATTCGTAATTAAAAATTATTTATAATTGCCCATCTCTTTACTCAGAGCCAAGTACTTCTTCGAAAGCTGCTCGATCATTTCTTTATTTTTATTCAATTCCGCAGTAGAAATCTGGCTCGTTAACTCCATCATACTGTCATGTAAAATTATTTTATGCAGATCCTTGGCGGTTTTGACCAGTTCTGAACCTGCATCTAAATTCTGCTCCTTGACGTCCATGTCCGCGCCAAATGACAAAAGCTCGGCTTTAAAAGGATCGATATTCTTTCGACCTTCTTTGAGCGCATTAAAAATTTCCTGATTGTCAGACCGAAAGTTATCTGGGGTAAATTGGGACAAAAATTGATTGTCCTTAAGCAGTAAGCTTAGTCCCAGCAAACGGTCTTCCAAAATCTCCCGCCGACTCTTGCGCCGCTCCAGGCTGGCCCGGCGGACGGCTTGCGGGATATTCAACTTGTTTATTATATCCCATACAGCAGTTTCTGCAACATTGATGCCCTGGGCCAGCTTTCTGACATAATGAGCCTTGGTTATGGGGTCACTGATCCGATAAATCAAAGGCGCGAGTTCTTTCGTGATTTCCCGCTTGCCTTCCACGGTTTCCGGCTTGTTTTGGGTAAAAATCTGGTCGAAAAAGTAGTCCAAAAAGTTTCCGGCCGACTCTATAACCTTTTCCCATAGCCCAATCCCCCGCTTAATCAACTCATCCGGATCTTTCGCACCACCTAAAGATGCGATTTTTACATTAAAGGAATTATTTAAAGCCAATTCAAGCGCTCGTTTCGTGGCAGTAGATCCGGCCGCATCTGAATCAAATGCAAAAACTAGATTTTCTGTAAATCGTTTTAAAACGAACAATTGCTGCTCAGTCAGGGCTGTGCCTGAAGTTGCGACAGCTGTATTGGATCCGACTTGGTGGCACGCGATCACATCCATATTGCCCTCGACCAAAATCGCTCGATCTAATTTTTTGATAGCCTGCTTGGCTTGATACAATCCATAAATTTCTCGGCTTTTATTGTAGATCGGAGTCTCAGGACTATTCACGTACTTGCCAGTATTAGGCTTATCATGCAAAAGTCGCCCGGTAAATCCAACTACTTGTCCATGTAAATTCAAAATCGGGAACATGATCCGATCATGGAATCGATCAAAATACGAACTATCTTTATCCGACTTAATAATCATACCTGCAAGTTCAATATCTTTTTTATCAAAACTCTTTGCTAAATAATTTTCCAGATAATGATAATCATTCGGCGCAAATCCTAATTGCCAATTTTTGATGGTTGGATCTGTCAGTCCCCGCTTGCGCAAATACCCCAAAGCTTCTGAGCCAGCATTGCTTTCCCACAAAACTCTGGCAAAATATTCTGCTGCTTTCTGATTGATCTCATAGAGTACATCTTTTTTTCGATCCCCTTGGATTTGTTCTTGGGTGGGCTTTTTTAATTCTACTCCCGCCCGGTCTGCTAAAATTTTCAGAGCATCACCAAATTCGACATTTTCAATTTGTTTGATAAATTCGAATATATCGCCGCCCAAGCCGCAGCCAAAACAATGCCAGATTTGCTTGCTCGGCGACACCATAAAAGACGGGCTTTTCTCCGCATGAAACGGACAAATTCCCTTATAGTTCGTGCCAGCTTTTTTGAGTTGGACAAAGTCCTGGACTAAATCCAAAACTGGTACACGGGCTTTGATTTCCTCAATTGGTGAGTCGAGCATAGGCTTTTTCAAAAATTTCTTTATCCGTAGGCCAAAATATTCGATCCATAACTTGATCGATGGGGAGCCACTCGGCAATTTCCACTTCATGATCATGTTGTGAAGGATCACCCTTGCGGTACTGCATTAAGAAAAACGTAACGGTTTTCGGAATGTTACCCTTCGGATCCTGAATCTCGTAATGAATATCTCCCAATCGTTCGATAATATCAGCCTCAACACCACCCTCTTCCCTTACTTCCCGGATGGCTGATTGTTCGTCCGTCTCACCGATTTGATGGTCCCCAATGTGCCCTTTCGGAAAGCCCCATTTCGGATCTTCTGGACTTCTGTTGGATCTAGCTGGTTTGATCACCAAAATAAATATTTGGTCCCCATCTTTCTTATATACAATACCACCGGCAGAGGTTTCCATGCCGGTTGCTTTTCTTGAGTCTGATTGTTCTGTGTTCATAAGATTGGCCTTATTATACCCTAAAATCATCAAAAAACCAAGTCTATAAGACTTGGAAAAACCTTCAATAATTGTTATACTAAGACAGCTTTTGGAGAGATCGCATAGTGGTCTAGTGCACACGCTTGGAAAGCGTGCATACCGCAAGGTATCGAGGGTTCGAATCCCTCTCTCTCCGCCATTAAATTAAATCAAACTTTTTTAACTCCCGCGCAAACTGCGCGGTATTTTTAAACACAATCCCCTTCATGCCAATTTTGCGAGCGGGTAAAATGTTTTCCAATCGATCATCCACCATTAACGCTTCCGCAGGTTTTACTTTCATCTTCGTAAGAACATCAAGATAGGCTTTCTTATCTGGTTTAGCCTCATGCAAAGTAGTGGAGAGAAAAATTCGGTCAAAAAACTTTTTCCCATTCAAATGTCGCTTCTTTAGAACTTCGGCTGCGATATGCCCTAGGGCATTGCTAAATAATGCAATTTTTGCTTTCTTTAGTTTCGGGATGAGATGGATTAAACTTTTATTTGTTTTCATGCCGGCCACGATCTGATTATGCATTTTTTGCGGCTTCATATCGACATGGAAAATTTTATCAATTTCTAGGAAAAATTCTTTTTCAGAAATTTTAGCCAAATTGACCTCCCTCTCCAATTCCAAAATTTTCTTCTTTCCCAGAGGAGTAAAACATTCCGCGCAGTAGTGTTTAATAAAACCTAAATAACCCCCGTGAACCACCACGCCGCCCAGGTCAAAAATTATTGCTTTAATCTTTGCTTTGGCCATTTAAGAAACTAAATTAATACTGACGTGCTTTACATTTCGAGCGTCTAAGTACCGTTCCCCTGCCTTCAGAAGCTGACGATTTTTTAAGTGCGAGTGAAGATTGTTGTGACTAAACATCGGATGCACTCCCCAGTAAATTGAAGCTTTCGCAGCTTGTTCCGGGTTTTTCGGAGCATAAACGATTTTTTGTTTCGGCCTCATGGCTGATAAAGTCTTTGCATGCTCCAGATCTGAAACCGCGATAGCAGAAGCGGCGGCATGGTCACTTATATGCTTGATACTTTCCAAAACTTTCTGCTTTACGTGCGGACTGATCTGATGTTTGATTTGTCCCCAACCTTCGACCACTGCGTCTGGGTCAGCGATCGACTCGGTCATCAAACTATCTACTTTCACATTCTTAGGGATATTTTTCCCTTTCCAGATTATAGGAATTTTTTTATTGAGTTTCCAGGCATCTTTTACATACTTTGGGTCTGCTAAAACGACCCAATCAATACCATTGCGCATACCGAATTCCAGATCCAGAGGGTCTAGCATATCGGTGGCGTCTTGGATAAGGCTAATCGGTCGATTGTGTTTACGACTCAGTTTTTTGACTTGATGAATCAGTTTCGCGGCTAAAGGATAGTTTTGATGGGAAATACTGAAAATCGCCCCAGCAATATCCTGGGCTATTAGTTTACTGATCTGATCATCATCCATCTTTGGATTTACTACAGCAATATACTTTTGCATATACTTATTATACTCTAAAATAAACTACTTTGCTCGGCTTTTTTAAATAACTTCTGGCGCTGCACTTCGGAGTAGATATGAATCTTACCAAAAACCCCATCGTAACCACCGGCAATTTCCACTTTCCCCTCTCGAATCCTTATCACTGATTCGGCGATAACTGGATCTGAAATCTTCGCAATTTCTTCTTTTGAAAGGTCTAATAAAATTTCAAACTCATTGTGCTTAGCAACCATTTGCTCGTAAGTAGCCAAAACTTTCTTCCCAATACCCGTCCCATAAGTTTCAGCAATCACTTCTTCGAGGGGGATTACGCTTTTATATGGAACGGCTCGCTTAGGGATAAATCCATATTCTCGATCTCCGATTTGTTCAACTCGGTTTAAAACTCCGACTAATAATTTCTTGCCGCAAACCGGGCAAATTCCTTTGAGTCTTTTCGTTTCTTTCGGAAGGCATGAAAATTTACAGTCTGCATGACCATCTAAATGATACTTCCCTTCTTCCGGAAAAAACTCAATTGTAAATAAAAATTCTTTTGGATTTTTGTCCTTGATAATCCGAATAATCTCATCATAAGATAATTTCTTTTCATCGATTTCGAAAACATTTGCTTCTCTTCCGATCTTTCTTAAGCTATGCGCATCCGAATTTGAAACCAAAGAAATATTATCCAAGTTACTGATCTGCCAATTCATTTTTGGATCACTGGATAGGCCAGTTTCAATGGCGAAAATATATTTGGCTTGATCGCCAAACGCTTGTTGGATCGTATCAAAACCTGACAAACTGCCAAATAATCCAAAATGCGGAGTCCAAGCATGGGCCGGGATGACCACCGCTTTAGGATCCGCCTCCCTGACAATTTTTACAAGTTCATCACAGTGGATGCCCATAATTGGCCGGCCATCGGATTTTAGATTGGCTCCCCGCTTTTCCAACCCAGCGATTATTCGATCAACTGCCGCAAAGTTTGGCGCCCAGATCATATTGTGAATTCGCCGAACTTTATCCCCTTGTTTATAAATCGACGAAACTTCCGCTGTGAGCATAAAATATGCTTTGGCCGTTTTCGACTTTAATTGATAAAGTCCAGGCTTAGTTTCTACTAGAGCTTCTTTAAGTTCAGCCAGCCATTTCGGATGAGTAAAGTCCCCTGTTCCCACCACTCCTATTCCTTTTTTATCCGCCCATAAACCAATATTCCCAGGATTTAAGTCCTGGGAACAAGCTCTGGAGTATTTAGAATGAATTTGTAGATCAGCTATAACACGCATATTTATCCTAAACCGTTTGCTTTTCTTGCATAACCTTGAAGGACTGAATCAATATCATCTTCATCCGCAGATTGTAAAGCAGTTTCTAAATCCTCAAATAATACATCCCAGTCTTTTTGCACGTCTGGATCAGAATAAGTTCTGCGCGCGGCATCAAAAATTTCGTTAAAGTGCACTAAATTATCATCATTGATGTAATCGCTATATTTTTTCTCAGTTTTAGAGATAACCGCCTCTACATCGATATCTTCTTCTCTATCATCTGCTATTTCATAGTCTCGTCCGCCTTCTCTAGCCATTTTGTTTCCTTTTATTAATATACAAAAATGATTTTACCCCCTTATACAAATCCTGTCAAATCCATCTTCCTCTTCCCCCCTCAAAATTTTATCTATGACGAAGGCAGCTGTTTTTGAGGACAATTGCGAGGCCTTCTATATGGCCGAGCACTTAGTCCCGCAAACGGGACGTGTCCGAAAAAGCAGCTGCCTGAGGGGGCTATCGCGACAGGACCCGCCCGTAGGATAAATTTTACCAAATTAAAAACCGCGCATTGCCTACTTTCCCAAGAGTCTGCACTCTAGTATCATGAGCGGTGCCACGTTTGACTTCTGAGTTCGGGATGGGATCAGGTCGGGCCGTGGCCCTTGAAACACGCGGAGATTAAACAAATTTATATTGTGTTAGATGTCGCAGCGTAGACTATAAAGCCTAAAGCTGCAATCACTAACAATAAACCAACCAACTTAAACGAAGCCTTATATTTAGACATATGAATTATCTTCTCATGTCTAAAGGCTAACGTCAAGCATCTTTTGTAATCTTTACTAGCAATCACTGAATGCCAGTCAAATTCTGAATTAAATTTTCGATTGATTAGTATTGCTCGGCTCAACACATTACTGTGCTTACACCTGCAACCTATATGCGGGGTAGTCTTCCCCGAATCTATCGTCCCGAAGGACAACGAAACCTAGTTTTGTGGACAGCTTCACGCTTATATGCATTCAGCGTTTATCTTAACTAGACCTAGCTACTCCGCCATGCCCCTGACGGGACAACGGATACACCAGAGGTCTATGCATCCTGGTCCTCTCGTACTAAGGATGCACCCACTCAAGTTTCGAACACCCACAACAGATAAGGACCAAACTGTCTCACGACGTTTTGAACCCAGCTCGCGTATCACTTTAATTGGCGAACAGCCAAACCCTTGGAACCTTCTCCAGCTCCAGGATGCGATGAGCCGACATCGAGGTGCCAAACCTAGTCGTCGATATGGACTCTTGGACTAGATCAGCCTGTTATCCCTAGAGTAACTTTTATCCGTTGAGCTTCCACCCTTCCACGAAGGATGGTCGGATCACTAACTTCTACTTTCGTATCTGCGCGGCGTGCCAGCCTTGCAGTCAAGCAAGCTTTTGCGTTTGCGCGTCCAGCTCCGTTTCCATCGGAGCTAAGCTTACCTTAATAAACGCCTCCGTTACCATTTAGGAGGCAACCGCCCCAGTTAAACTACCCACGAGCCACTGTCCCTGGACTGGTTAAATCCGGGTTAGAAACAAAAGTCTTTCAGGGTGGTATTTCACTTGTTCTCTCCACGCCGGCTAGCGCCAACGCTTCAAAGAGTCCCACCTATGCTAAACAAAAAGATTCTTGCATCAATGACACGCTATAGTAAAGCTTCATAGGGTCTTTCCGTCTTGTTGCGGGTAGACGGCATCTTTACCGTCAATGTAAATTCATCGGGTTAATCCTTAAGACAGTCCCCTACTCGTTATGCCATTCGTGCGGGTCGTAACTTACACGACAAGGAATTTCGCTACCATAGGACAGTTATAGTTACTGCCGGCGTTCATCAGGGCTTGGACGACGAGCTTGCGCCAATCATTTTGACCTTCTGACACTGGCCAGGCATCAGCCCATATACTTCCCCTTTCGGGTTTGCATGGACCTAAGTTTTTGATAAACAGTCGGGAGGGGTCATTCGCTGCGACCCTAGTGTCTTGCGACAAAGGGCAAGGCTTATACCGAAGGTACGCCTGCTTTTTTGCCGAGTTCCTTAAGGATTATTGTCCCGGTCACCTTAGTATTCTCTACTCATCCACCTGTGTCGGTTTACGGTACGATCACTTATAAATATTTAGCGAAGAATGATCTTGCGATCATTCACACGCTAAGCCTTAGCAAGGTTTCTTGACACCCTGGTTCGTTCGAATTGCTCTTGCGAGCTTCCTTCACACTCTCGTAGATGGCAATAAAGCCGTCTCCGGGTCTTACCTCAGAGATCCTACTACAAATGCAACGACGCCAATAGTCAAATAGCGCTCAAATTACCACGATGTGTAATTGCTTCAGTATTATAAGAGGTTACGGAATATCAACCGTATTCGCCATTATCCGAAGCCGTTCGGCTCCGAACTTAGGATCGACTAACCCTGGGATGATTATCATTGCCCAGGAAACCTTGGATATTTGGTGTACATGATTCTCACATGTATATATATTACTTATTCCAACATTCTCACTTGTATGCAGTCCAGCAAAAGTTACCTTTCACCTTCAGCCCGCATACAACGCTCCTCTACCGCGCGTACATAAAATGTACGCACCCGCGCCTTCGGTACAAAGCTTAGTCCCAGTACATTGTCGGCGCAAGATCGCTTGACCAGTGAGCTGTTACGCTTTCTTTAAAGGATGGCTGCTTCTAAGCCAACCTCCTGGTTGTATGAGCGATCCCACATCCTTTGCACTATAGCTTTGATTTGGGGACCTTAAACGGCGGTTCGGATTCTTCTCCATTAGACAAACGAAGCTTAGACCTCATTGTCTGACTCCATGCTCTTAAGTGTTTGAATTCGGAGTTTGGTTCGGTTTGTGATCTTGCGACCACAAAGCCGATTCAGTGCTCTACCTCAAACACATGCAGCACAGGCTAGCCCTAAAGCTATTTCGAGGAGAACCAGCTATTACCCAGTTCGATAGGAATTTCTCCACTACTCACAGTTCATCGCGGTATTTTGCAACATACTAGCGTTCGGGCCTCCCGTGGTTTTTACACCACGTTCACCCTGACCATGAGTAGCTCACCGGGTTTCGGGTTTAGTGCACACTACCTTTAATTAAATGTAATTGATCATAATAAATTATGATCAATTCAAATAATTAATACGCGCTATTAACGCTCGCTTTCACTACACCTTCGTCATGTTTATGACTTAAGTAGCAATGTACACTAACTCGTTGGATCATTCTTCAATAGGCACGCGGTCACCCGTCTTGCGACAGGCTCCCACTCGATTGTAAGTGTATGGTTTCAGGTACTATTTCATCGCCCTCACCGGGCTGCTTTTCACCTTTCCCTCGCGGTACTAGTTCACTATCGGTCAATTTAAGTATTTAGTCTTATGTCGTAGTCGACACGAATTCCAACTAGATTTCACGTGTCTAGTTGTACTTAACAAACCATTCGAAGATATAAGAGGTTTTTCGCTGTACGCGGCTATCACGCTCTTTGGCTGGCCTTTCCAGGACCATTCTGCTAAACAGCTCCAATTGAATCTCCAAGATCTTTACAGAGATCTAATGAATGATTGTTGTAACCCCAATCCTTGCAACGCCTGTAAGCTTTAACTAAAGCTTGGAACAATCTTGCGACTGCTCTTCGGCTTCAGAACACAAAGTTAGTTTGGACTCTTCCCCGTTCGCTCGCCACTACTAGGAGAATGAGACAATAAATATTTTTGGTCGTCCTTATCCTTGCGGACTTGAACTTCCAAATAAACAAATAGTTGATTCCTGAATTGCTTCAAGAATCAAATTTTGTTTACTTGGTGAAAATTATTTAATGCCCTTTTTTTCTTTTCCTCGCGTTACTGAGATGTTTCACTTCACGCGGTATCCCGTCCTTGTAGACACCACATCTACCGGACATGTGATCTTCAATCACATAGGTTTCCCCATTCGGAAATCTCCGGGTCACAGGTTGCTTGCCACCTCACCGAAGCATATCGTTGGCTGCTACGTCCTTCTTAGGCTTAAACTGCCAAGGCATCCACCATACACTCTTAGATATTTAATTCATTTATTTGACTAGCAATCAGTAATTGCTAACATTTTTTGCCCCGCTTACAAAACGAGGACTTGGATTCAAACATATCATGCCGCTACTGTAGCGGAAGACTTGCAAACACCTACCAGAGACTCATCATCTCTATATGCTTGCAAATTAAAATATGTTTCTTATTAGATGCCGGTTGGTTGTTAACGTACTTACCATTACATGCACAATCCACTGCTTGCTTTCAGAACCTGCTTAAGTCAAGCTATGCGGTGAAGCAGTGAACTCTACATATAATAATTTAAGGATCATTTTGGGCGATTAAAAAACCGCCTTTCGGCGGGCCTCACGATTCACACGCAAAAATACGTGCTAGTTACATGAAACCGCCTTTCTTGGAGATAAATGTCCGATATATGCCATAAATTAAGCTTTTTTTAAGGTTAATTGCCCTTTTGTTTTTTAACTTAACCAAATTATAACTTTTTTAATACTTCGTGTCAACCCCCTATTTGGGGATAGTTTGGGGAAAAAAGAAGGCGCCGTATTCCTACGTCGCCCTACGCCCTCAAAACTTTGTGATCGGCACACCCACTAGGCATTGCGGACAGTCACCGACTGGTATACTGCTAGCGCTGAACGTCTGAATATG
The DNA here is from genome assembly GCA_035495465.1 of Candidatus Methylomirabilota bacterium. GTDB lineage: Bacteria > Patescibacteriota > Doudnabacteria > UBA920 > O2-02-FULL-48-8 > DATJFX01. The sequence continues at coordinate 5,236 of DATJFX010000047.1, read as the reverse complement.
TTCGAGATGCACATCTTTCAAAGACGGATCACGAATGAGCATCCCCTGCATGTTCTGCAAGATGACACTGGTAGCAATGACCCGGCCGCCATGTTCTTCGAGGGCAGCTGCACAGAGCGATAGCGTCTGTCCGGTCCGACACACGTCATCGACGAGCCAGATGCGTCGCCCCGTCACAAACTGACGGTAGTGCTCTCGGATGACGTAGCCATCTTTAGTTTCCTTCAATGGCACGTACCTTTTGACTTCCGAGCCTGGCTTGCTCTGACCGGACAATAGTCCAGCCATGACATAAGCCAAAATTGCTCCACCGAATGTTGGACCAGCAATCACATCTGCTTCGTTCGCATCGATCGAAAGATCGATCAGACACTGCGCTAACTGCCAAACATGTGACGGCGTATCGAAAATGGCATGCGGGTTTCTGTACTGTGTCGAGTGTTGGCCGTTGCCAAGATCGAAGTGACCCTGCAATGAGATCTTGTGCGTATTCAAGAGCTCAATCGCTGGCCGACGCAATTCCTCTTTCTGCGCCCGGCGCCGTACTTGTTCCATAGTCAAAGTGTCTGCGCTGGATGGTGCCACGATATCCTCCTCAAACTTGTGTTGAACGGTTCATCCGCTCAAATTGACAGTAGCATATACTAAAAAATGTATTTGCGCAATATTAAAACCGCCCACTTGGGGCGGTTTTGTTATCTTCCCAATAATTTTACAAATTCTTGCTCATTAATTATTTTCACACCCAGTTTTTCTGCCTTGTCAGCTTTACTGCCCGGACTTTCCCCCACCACTACATAATCCGTATTTTTCGAAACCGATGATACCCAGTCCCCGCCTGCAGCCCGGACAGCCTCTTTCGCTTCATCTCGGGAAAACTTTTCTAAACTGCCAGTCACGACTATGCTCTTGCCAGTTAAAGGAGTGGTTTTTACTTTGATATTTTCAATTTTTATTCCCGCTTTTAAAAGCCTGCTCACCAGGTCTTGGTTAGGTTTATATTTAAACCAATCGAAAATACTTTGCGCCACTACCAGCCCTATGTTTGGGATGGCATTAATCTGCTCAAGCGTTGCATTGGCAACTTTTTCGATTGAGCCAAATCTTTGGGCGATATCGAAAGCTGTTTCTTCGCCGACATGCGGAATGCCTAAAGCATAGATAAAATCCGGTAAGGTAATTTTTTTATGGTCCTGGATTGATTTTGTGATATTCTCAGCACTCTTCTCTCCAAATCTGTCCAACGACTGGATATCTTCCTTTTTTAGATAAAACAAATCCACGACATCGGAAATTAATCCTTCATCCTTAAATCTTTCCAGGATTTTAGGTCCTACAGTATAAATATCAAATGCGGACACGAAATGTTCCATGGCCCGAAGATTTTTCGTGGGACATGCACGATTTACGCAAAAATAATCTGCGCTTTCTTCTTGCGTACCGATCACTCGTCGGACCACTGGTTCTTTGCAGACTGGACATATTTTAGGCATGACAAATTTTTTCTCTTTGCCGGATCGAAGTTTCAATAATACTTCGACTACTTCCGGGATCACATCTCCTGCTCTTTGAATTACCGCTGTATCCTTAATTCGAATGTCTTTCCGAGTGATTTCTTCAATATTGTGCAGAGTAGCGCGTGAAACTGTGGTGCCAGCCACAAATACGGGTTTCAGAAAAGCCACTGGAGTCAATTTTCCAGTGCGCCCGACTTGGACTTGAATATCTTCTACTATAGTAGTCGCCTGCTCCGGCGGGAATTTAAAAGCGATCATGCCGCGCGGCGCCTTCCCTACCACGCCCAATCTATTAAAAAGATCGATTTGGTTTACCGATACCACGATACCATCAATACCAAACGGAAGACTTTTCCGATGTTTGCCGATTTCTTTGTAAAATTCAAAAACCTCTTCCAAATTTTTAGCTTTAACCAAATATTTGCTTTGTCTAAATCCCCAGTTCTTTAATTGCTCATGAACTTCTGAATGTTTTTTCAAACCCAGATCCGTTTTAATGTCATAGGGATAAAACTGGAGTTTACGGGAAGCCGTGATTTTCGGATCCAGCTGGCGGATAGATCCCGCTGCGGCATTTCGGGTATTCGCATAGAGGGGTTTGTTTTCCGCAGCTTGATCTTTATTCAGAGCTTCCCAAACTTCTTTAGTCATCACGGCTTCTCCCCGAATATCTAAATCTTTTTTATAAGGCACCTCCCATGGGATCGATTGGATAGTTTTGATATTATTCGTTACGTTTTCTCCCACAAATCCATCCCCTCTCGTCGCACCTAGCTGCAATTCCCCTCCTTGATATCTTAAACTGATGGCCAAGCCATCAAATTTCACCTCACAAAAATATTCAAAATTTTGTCCAGGCAATAATTTGGTAATTCTTTGCTCCCAATCCCGGACGTCCTGTTCGGAAAAAGCATCATTTAAAGAAAGCATCCGACTTTGATGCTGAACTTTTTCAAATTTATCCAAAGCCTTCCCTCCCACCCGGCCGGTAGGTGAATTTTTCGGTTTGAACTGTGGATATTGTCCCTCAAGCCGGATCAATTCTTGAGTTAATGAATTATAAATTTCATCCGTAACGCTCGGATCATCAAGTACATGATAGCGAAATCTAAGGTCATTTATCTCATTTGCGAGTTTTTCCATCCTGTGTTTAGGATTGCCCGAGTTTACTTTTGACATACAATTATTTATATCGTAAAATTCACTTAAGTTTAATCTAAAAAATCAAAAACGAGAGATGAAATATATTAAGCCTCACTTATCACCCGAACTACGTGCTCAGATTATCCCCCATAAACGCCGGGATATCAAGTTAACCGTTGTTGGGGTTATTTTTTCGCTCTTAAGCATCCTGCTCATCATTAATCTCTGGCCAAGCACATCACAAGCTCCTCTTATTAATAATAAACCAGTTGAAAATTTCACACAATCTGATAATTTAACTACTCTGACCGGTAAACAAGTCTTAGGCGCTGCTACTGAAGAACCCGTAGACACGACTCCTGCCCCAGCCACTACTCCTGATTCCAGCGATTTTACCCAATACACAGTTAAGGCCGGCGATACTTTATTCAACATCAGCCAACAGTACAATATTCGCTGGGATCTCATCGCCCAGGTGAATAATTTGTCCGAGCCTTATGTTCTACATGCCGGACAAGAATTGAAAATTCCCCAAACCACTACCAGCCAAATTCCAGATAAAATTTATACGATTAAAGCCGGCGATACTCTAAGCAGCATAGCGAAACAATTCAATATTACTACTAGCGATATAATTGCCGTAAATCCGAACTTACAAAAATCCGATTTAATAACCGTAGGCCAAGTCATAAAGCTCCCCTAAAAAATATAAAAAGCAAAATTAAAACCCAGGATTAGTCCTGGGTTTTATGTTTTTTAATATAGATCTAGTCTTTATTGCGGGACTGTAATATTGATCCTTCGGCTGAAAATTTCTTGGCTGGTATTTGTACAATTAGACAGTGCACTCGACTTGGTACTGCAACCTGTGGCATCAATAGTTGGATAGGTCGGCATACCTCGATCCGTATTTACCTGTACTACCGCGTCCTGACTGGACTGCAAAGTAACACGAATCCGGCCTTCTGTTCCGGTCGCAACTGGAGCAATATTGATCGTTTGCACAGGACCGCCCGTAGTCGCGCTTACGCTTGGCGGGGTTAGACCCGTGGTGGAACCGTCTAATCTGCTGACGGATGCGTCAACTTGAAAATTTCCAGAAACTTCACTAATAGTTAGATAACTATAGGGGTAACCGCTGAGATCCACATCGCCTTGGATATTATTCGGATCATATAGATAAAAACTCTGGGCCGTACCGCCTTTTAAGTTAAAGATTGCAGAACTATAAGATTTACAAGAATTAATCCTGGTATTAGTGCCGTTGAGCAGTTGCTCAGAATCACTGCCATTGGTACAGTTGGTTAAAGTCCCCGATCTTTTAACAATCCATAACCCCTGTTCGCCTCCCGTTTCTGCAGCACCGATAGCCGGCTCAGTTACAGAAATAGCCCGACTAGACCGGAGCTGTTGGATAGCAAAAGCGCCAATCGATACTGTGATTAAAGTAAGGCCGGACAAAATTAACATGGATAACAGCAGGGTGACACCGGCTTGATCCGAAAATTTTGATTTTTGACTTTTGAACTTTGACTTTTCTGTCATATTATTCTCTGGATGGATAACTTCTAGTCACATATGTGCTCTCTAAATTCAATGTGGCGGTTTCTCCTGTTTTGTTTCCGTAATTGGAACTTAGAGTTAGAGCGACTGTAACATAAGGCTGTTCATTATAAGTTTTAGCGGCTGTGTACGGATCTCCGGCTGGGGAAACAAAAAAATGAATTGCGGTAATCTTGATCCCTCCAGAATTTAAATTAGAAAAATTAGGAGATTTAGTTAAAACCAAATTGGCCGTCCCGTCATAGGAAAATTTTTCAGGTTCTAAGGCTTGGTTGACTACACATAAAACTGTATCGCTATTTACGCAAGAATTTGCTCCGGTATAATCAATCGTACCATTTCTAACTTCCTTTCCCAAAAATTCCATAATAAATCTGGCGTTATCCGAAACGGCGCGTTGCGCTCTGGTTTTGCGATCCAATTGAAAAGTGGACAGATAAACGCCAATAATCGAACTGACTACAATCGCAAATACTGCAGTGGCAACAATAGCTTCAATCAGAGTAAATCCAGCACCACTTTTTGATTTACCCAAAAGACCACGAAAGTGGTGCTGGATAAAACCTTTTTGGGAATTTGGATCCATATTCCATCTTCTATTTTCTATATTCCGCATTATTGATAGTCCTTCCAGTTCGTTAAATGTTCTTCCACAGTGACCTTGCAATTCGCTGGTGCTATAGTTGGATCTTCATCGCTCCAAATGCACTTTTTATCCCGCCAACCCACCACTGACTGCACGATCACTTCTGGATTTTGGCTGGTGTAGGGCACATTAGTGTTATAAGTTATAAGTATCCGTCTAGCAAAAGTGGAATTGCCGTTAACCGTAGAAGTATAAGTACCATCAGGTTGTAAATACAGATTGTAGTTACCATTGGTTGTTAAGGCCCAAGTTTTATTCACGGAATCAAACGCCAATTGCCAACGATTTGCGTTATTACTTTCGCTAATATCATAATTATGATACGGCGTGCCGCTCGGGCCAGTCAGCCAGCTTGGGTAGCATTGTT
>DATJFX010000046.1:0-8564 GCA_035495465.1 Candidatus Methylomirabilota bacterium | reverse complement strand
ACCTCCGACATCAATTCCCAATATGTATTTCATACCCTTATTTTAGCCTAAAAATTAAAATTCGTCTGCCTTATCTTTACTAGGCATTAGTAATATTCCAATCAAGCCGCTAAACACCATTAAGTCGGCTAAATTAAACGTAAAACCTAATCCTAAATCCAAAAAATCTTTCACATAACCTAAATACAAGCGGTCTATGAAATTAGATAAGGCACCGGCTAAGATAAGCGCGAAAAGAAGTTTACCTAGTGAATGGAGATTGAGATGATTGAGCCAGTAATAATAAATAAAAAATCCTAAAGCTAAGATAATAACCAATAGGTTCGTAAGCAGGCCAAAGTTCAGGGAAAAAATTAATCCATAATTGGGTACGGAATGAATATGTAATGGACCCAACAAAAAATCACGAGACCAAAAAATTAGTTTCGTGACTTGATCTAATAAAATTAAAATTGGAATTAAAAACTTTTTCGGCATATTACTTGCTGTGAACCACACAAGTCATAGCAGTCGGCTCAGCTTGCATGCGCGCTTCTTCGATTTCTTCTCCGCCGACCATGCACTTTCCATAGGTTCCATCTTCAATCCTCTTCAGCGCACTCTCCACTCGATCGAGCCGATCTACCAAATCTTCTGTGACGGAAAGATCGTTAGCAAAATTTTCTACCTCAGATGCGTTTTCTCCATCTTCCGATCCAAGCTCAGAAAATTTTGGTTTATGTCCACCCGGAATTTCTGAATCAGCAACATCATCTTTATTTAAAATCTTTTGTAGTCTTGCTTGTTCTTCTAAAAGCTTACCCTTATTTTCATCAATTAATTTTTTATTCATAAAATGTTTGAGTTAATGTACTCGCAGTATAACAAATTTTGGGCAACAAAAAAAGCCTCTTTCTTTAGGCTCTGTAACTTGGAAGGTTTATGGGTTACAGAGCGGATCATACCGCCCGCAAAAAATAATTTATGTGACGAGATCCGCCCTGTGGGTCAGCTTCTACTGAAGCTCGTCCCCGCTCAAGCCGTGAGGCAAAAGCAGAGGCCAACATTCATATTGTAGAAACCGATAAAAGGAACGCTTATATATCTAACCAATTTATAAGATGAGGTTCAACACTGCTCTTGAGGTACTTGCGTACCTAACAAAGGCAAACTTTTTTTTATTTTGTATTTGTTTTATTTTTTATACAAACTTTTTTTTGTTTTTGTTTTTCAATCAGGTGGGTTAGAACACCTATGACGAGGAGTGAAGAACGCAAAGGGCTCCCTGTCCGCCAGGGGCGGAAATCTTGAGCACTTGGCTTTCTTCGCTGCCTCTTAATATTCAGTTTTCAAGGTGCTACTTAATTCGATAAAGCAATTATAGCAAAAATTTTACCTCCTGTCAACATTCAGACGCTTTCAGAATAAAAATTAAAGATTTCTTAACAAATATTAATTTTTTGCCGGCTTCCAGAGCTACTTATACACACAAAAAACTAAAAATCCCTGCCCATCCGGGCAGGGATTTAAAAAGTTCTATTTATTCTCCAGGTGCGAGGGTCAATTCCTGGTCTTTGGCCTGCTTCCGGACTGCCTTTTCAATATCCGCAGCCACCTTAGGGTTATCTTTAAGGAAAGTTTTCGCCGTTTCACGTCCGACGCCAAGTTTCACGTCACCAAAGCTATAGGTGTTACCAGTTTTAATAATCGTCTTATATAAAACTGCTGTGTCCAATAAATCGCCGGTGAAGGAAATCCCGCCCTCGCCAAACATAATATCAAATTCCGTAGTCTTAAATGGCGCGGCTACTTTATTTTTTACAATCTTGGCCTTCACTCGATTCCCTACAATTGTTTCTCCTTGTTTAATCTGCGCCAGTTTTCTGACTTCGATCCGCACTGAAGAATAAAACTTCAAAGCCTGTCCCCCAGTAGTCGTTTCAGGATTGCCAAACATTATTCCGATCTTCATTCGGATTTGATTTATAAAAATTACAGTGCAATGTGATTTAGAAATTATTGCTGTAAGTTTTCGGAGCGCTTGACTCATCAGTCTGGCGTGAAGCCCCATATGTGAGTCACCCATCTCGCCTTCGATTTCCGCGCGCGGCGTCAGAGCGGCGACTGAGTCGACTACAATTAAATCAACACTGTTGGATCTCACAAGTGCTTCGACGATATCCAATGCTTGCTCACCATTGTCTGGTTGAGAAATTAAAAGTTTATCAATTTTTACACCAACAGCTTTTGCGCGATCTGGATCGAGTGCATGTTCCGCATCCACAAACGCCGCCACGCCACCTTCTTTTTGAGTCTCGGCTACGATGTGCATGGCTAATGTAGTTTTGCCGGAAGCTTCCGGACCGTAAATTTCTATAATTCTTCCCTTAGGAATGCCGCCAGCGCCTAATGCTAAATCCAAAGACAAACAACCAGTTGGAATAACTTCTACATTCATAGTCTTCGCTTTTTGCAAAGTCATGATTGAACCTTCGCCAAATTTATCTCGGATCGATGCCAAGGCTTCTTCTAAGTTTGTACCGCTAGCTTTGTTTGATGTTTTCGCCATATGATTATTTCTTTTCCGCCGTTAATTATTTTAATTATAAACTATTGCGATGAAAACTCAACGTTTCTTATCACCTCTCCGTCACGACCCAATTTTCCTAAATCCTTGCCATTATAAGTAACGTCTGTAGAACCTGCATCAGCCGAAGTTAATATTATTTCATTCTTGGCCTGCACAATTTTTGACGAACCGGCTAACATGGTTCCTCGCTGCACTACTACCCCATCAGCTTCGATATACACCCAGGCACTATTAGGGCCAACGTTCACTGTCACATTGACTACAGAAGCCGGTAATACTTTAGTTTGATCCACAGTACTATTAATAGTTCGGGCCACTTTGCTGATTTTTCCAAATTTATTTGAAGCTTGGACCTCAATCACATTTAACCCCGGGCTTAATATTAAATTCTCAGTAAACTGGCCGCTGGAATCAGTTAGGACTGCCTGGTTATTAATCGACACATCGGCGCCGATTTCCGCAACTCCTGATACCACCACCGAATCGCCCGGAACGGTCTGGTCAGTGGGCGGTTCAGAAACTTGTAAGGCAGGAGGTACTAATACTGAACGAATCTCAGTGGCTACATATAACAGTGCCAATAATAGTACCAATACGCTGCTACCAATAACCAAGGTTTTAGGGGTTAACGCCCACACTTTTTCTTTTTTAGATAAGGTAGCGCCTTTCGCCGGTTCAATGCCCCGTTCCTTTTCATATTGATCAATTAAAATTTGCTCCTTAATCCGATAAACTTCTGATAAACTTTTTAAAAATCCACGTATATATACTTCAGCTGGAAGTTTTTGATAATTTCCGGCTTCCAAATCTTCCAGATAAGCAGGCTTTATTTGGGTGAGCAGACCGACAGTTTTAATATCCAAATTTAGTTGCTGGCGCACTGAAAGTAGATATTCACCCAGGGTATCAATTTTTACCGTCTTGGTTTTAAATAAATTCTGTTCAGCCATGAAATTATTTCTTATTAATCAAATTTACAATTAACCGAATCATAATTTCTTTTTGTTGCGGTTTGGATTCAGCTACAAGAAGAGTTAACGCAGTGAGAGCACTGTCATTGATTTTCCGTTCCCCTCTTTTATTATGGAGATAATTATTTTGTACTAAAAATAAAATAAACAAAAGTGCACCAATTCTTTTATTGCCATCGACAAACGGATGATTCTTTACAGCAAAGTAAAGTAAGTGTGCAGCTTTTTCATCTAAAGTTGGATATAAATCTTTTCCGCCGTAAGTTTGACGAAGGTTACCAAGCAAAGACAAGAGTTTTTCCGATACTTCCTGACCAAACAATTCGCTCGCCTCTTTCTCTTTCATCAGGCGCACTTTGAAGCGTTCAATAGTTTTTTTAATTTCCCCGTGGTCCAAATGCTTTGCTTCTTTTTTTATTCCTTCAATGCCTAATGTTCCGGAGTCAAATTTATACAAAGTCAGCCAGGTGTTGGCATAGTCAGTAATAATTTTTAATAAATCCTTTTCATATCCTTCCAGCCGACGGACTTCCAAGGCTTGTTGCATCAGTGATACCGCGCCTTGTAATTCTTTCAGCTTCAATTCTTCGTTTTCTTTCAGCCGTTTTTCGTTGATCAAATAACCCTTCAAGATAAAATCTCGCAGAGTTCTCGTGGCCCAGATCCTAAATTGAGTCCCTCGCTTGGAATTGACCCGATAACCCACAGAAATGATCATATCTAAGTTATAGAAGGTTATTTCTCTTTCTACCTCCTTTTTCCCTTCAATTTGAACTACTCGGAATTTCCGAGTAGTTTGATTTTGGCTAAGTTCTGCAGTTTTATAGACATTTTGAATATGCTCAATGATAGTAGGGATATTTCTATCAAAAAGCTGCGACAATTGAGCCTGGCTAAGCCACACAGTCTCATCCACCAGATTTACTTGAATTTCTGGCGTTTGATCTCCTTTATAAATAATGACCTCACCCTTATTTTCTTGAGTTTCCATAAGATTTGAACTACCGCGTTTTTTCCGGTAGTTTGATTAGCGTCTAAATAATACCATAAAAAACAAAAACGGCTCTGAAAGCCGCCTTCGTCATCATCCTAACCTCAAGCTTTTAAGTTGTCAAACTAATACTGGCCTTCCTGGGACTTTTCGAACTCATCTTCTTCCGAAACTTCGCCACCAGTTGTTCCTTCGCTGCCATAAACTTCTCGAGGTTTTGCTCCTTCCCCAGGACCAATTATTCCTTTGTCTTCTAAAATATCTAAAAGTCTAGCAGCACGGGCGTAACCTACTCGAAGCCGTCGTTGTAAAAGAGATGCGGAAGCTTTCCCAGCATTCCTGACAGTTTCAATTGCATCTTGCAAAAGTTCGTCATCATCACCGCCAGTGCCTTCAAATCCAGGAATGCTAATATCTCGAGTTGGTTTTTCGGTAATCTGCGTATCGTAGATAATACTGCCTGCTTCACCTTTTATAAAGTCCACAACTTTTTTAATTTCTTTTTCTGTGACAAACGAACCTTGGATACGTTTTGGTTTCGGAAGTTCTGCTGTGACATATAACATATCTCCTGATCCCAAAAGTTTTTCCGCACCAGCACTGTCTAAGATCGTGCGGGAATCAACTTGAGATGCGACAGCAAATGCCATACGCGCTGTGATATTGGCTTTAATCAAACCCGTGATCACGTCTACTGACGGACGCTGAGTTGCCACGACTAAGTGAATACCCACGGCACGGGCCATTTGAGCAAGTCGGACAATAGTTGCTTCTACTTCATTTTGTGACACACTCATAAGATCCGCCAACTCATCCACCACTACTACTATATAAGGTAAATTCGTAGGAGAAGAAGCATTATATTCGGTGATATTGCGCTTGTGCACTTCGGATAACAATTTATATCTGCGGTCCATTTCTGCCACAGTCCACTTCAAAGCATTCACAGCTTTTTGATGATCTGTAATAACTGGGGTTAACAAATGTGGCAGGTCATTATACAAATTTAATTCCACTCGCTTCGGATCGATAATCACAAACTTCACCTCTTGGGGAGTAGCGCGAAACAGCATGCTCAGTAAAATCGAGTTTACAGCAACAGATTTCCCAGAGCCGGTAGCGCCGGCAATTAACAAATGCGGCATGCGAGATAAGTCTGCTGCTATTGGATTTCCAGCCACATCTCGGCCTAAAGCAAAGGCCAGTTTAGAGGCATTGTCCGCCAAAACAGTATTGCCTACAATTTCTTTGATTCTGACAATTGATTTGGTAATGTTCGGAATTTCTATACCTACTAGAGCCTTGCCCGGAATTGGCAATTCCATACGAAGCGAACTAGCAGCTAAAGCGAGAGCAATATCATTTTGAAGACTTGCGATCTGAGAAAGTTTCACGCCCACTGCTGGCCGAAATGTATATTGAGTAACAGTCGGCCCAACATTAACCTCGCCCATTTCTACTTCAATCCCAAAGTCATTTAAGGTTTTTTGAATAATCGAAACATTGGCTTCGATATTACCAGAATCTACCTTGGTTTTCGCATCATCCAATAAATCAATGGAGGGAAACTTCCAATTCTTATCTACCTTAGAAGCCATTTTACTGGCAGTGACCGGAGGCAAATCTACTAAATTATTTACTGTGGTTTCCAATTTTTCCGAAGCAATAGCTTTATTTACTTCCCCTACTGCCTCCTTGGTAAACCCAGCATTCGCAGCATTATTAATTTTTAACTTGCCGTTGGGTTTAAGAGGCTGTTTGGCCAATTCTTCTTTCGGAGTTGGCTGAAATAATTCAAAAAAGGAAACATTGAAGGTAACCAGAATGGAAATTACTAAACCCGCCAATAAAATAATCAAGCTGGCATAAAATCCCATCAAATGCATTAAGGGATAACTGGTAAGAATTCCCAGATACCCTCCGCCATGACCCGCCTTTACTAAATCAAACGCCATACTCACATCATTGCGAATTACCCAAAGATGAAGTAAGCCCGTTAAAGTTAAAGTGAGAAGCACAGCTCCAACATAAGCATGTGTCGAAACAGAAGAAGATTCTTCCTGAGGATTTTGGCGAAATAAAGCTACCGCCACTACTAAAAAAATAATTGGCACCACAAATGCTACCCAGCCAAAAGCTAATTTCAAAACCTGATTTGCCACAGATCCAAAAGGTCCCGCTACTCCGATTAAACTTAAGGTAAAAATTACAGCTAACACCACAAAAATGACCACGGCAACACCGCGGCGGGTTTCTTTGCGCAAATTTAATTGCGGTCTACGAAATGAGGGATATTCTGCTTGATCTTGGTGTTTTTTTCTGGACATAAATGCCTACTTATTCTAACACAAACCAAAATATTTACTCAATCTTCCAAGCCTGTCCAGCTTTTTTGAGTTTTCCCTTGATTTTAAAGCCTGAGGCTAACTTATGACCTCCGCCTCCGAAAGATTTGGCTATTTTAGAAACGTCTACCTTTTTATGAGGTTCGCTTCTTAGACTTCCTTTTACTTCTTCCCCATCTTGCCGCAAAAGCAAGGCAAATCTAGCTTGGGGCATATTGTTCAATAACTCCACAAAACCGTCTAAGTCCTCGTCCGTTGCGCCAATTTCTTTCAAGTCCTCCTCAGTTAGGACTGAAAAGACCATACGTTTCTCGGAATCAAACCTGGCATTCTCCAATCCCTTAGCCCAAGCTTTGATCGCGCTCGGTCTTTTCCGCCCCATAGTCTGCATGGCAATTTTATCAATCCGAGCTCCTTTTTTGAGAAGTTCAGAAGCCACTTCTAAAGCTTGCGCTGAAGTATTAGCGTGTTTAAATCCTCCGGTATCTGTAAAAATTCCCGTTAATAAACAAGTGGCAACTGTTTTAGTGATAGCAGCTTGGGCAAATTGTAAAAAATAATAAATTAATTCAGCCACAGCTGAAGTCTCAGGATCCACCACATTGACTGTAGCAAAGTTAGAATTATCCGGATGGTGGTCAAAATTAATAATAGGTTTTGATAAACTCTTAAGTTTTTCAAAACCTGTACGCTCCACTTTATTGCAACCAAAAGTGATAACGAGGTCGAAATGTTCTTCTGGCAATTGTTCCCGGACCTGTTCCGTGCCAGGCAAAAATAATAAATTTTTCGGCACACCTCCCTTTATCCCTACTACAGACTTCTTGCCAAGGCTTTCCAAATAAAATTTCAAGGCTAAGCAACTACCCAAATCATCCCCGTCTGTTCCTTCGTGAGTAGTTAAAAAAATCCGATCTGAACTCTGGATGAGTTCCAGAGCTTTTTTATATTGTAATTTATTCTTCGTTGGCATGTCTGAGTAATTCATTAATATGCGAAGCGTATTCTTCGCCATGATCAGCAACAAAAAAAATTCGAGGAACGAATTTCATAATCAATTTTTTATTTAATTCATGCTGTAAATCGGAAAGATTTTCAGCAAGCTCCGCAATAACTACTTTTTGCTTTTCCGCATTTCCCATAATTGTCACCCAGATTTTGCTGTGCTTCAAATCTGGACTCACTTCTACTTTGCTAATCGTGGTCAGAACTGGCAATTCTAGCCGACTGAGATATTCGCCGACTTCTTTATGCAATAATGCTGCAACTTTTTCAGTTCTACGACTCATGTTTTTTTATAAATAGAGAAGTTATAAAGTACGTTTTCTAATAGTCTCTTCAAACATGACGAGCACATCTCCTTCCATAATTTTGGAATTGGTTTTCACGCTCATGCCGAATTCACTGCCACGAAGGACCTCTTTGGCCTTTACTTTACTTTGCTGAAGCTCTGTTACTTGTCCCTTGCCGATAATTTCATCCCCCCGCTTGATTTCAAATTCAGCTCCTTCTTTAACTTTCCCTTCTGCGACATTTCCTCCGACGATCATCTTATCTTTTTCTGTTCGGAATATAGCCAAAATTTTCGCCCGTCCCAGATCCGTACGTAAAACTTCTGGAGTAAGCATATCTACTACTTGTTTGGTTAAATCTTCCACTAATTCATAAATAATATCGTAAAGCTGCAC
>DATJFX010000045.1:0-19754 GCA_035495465.1 Candidatus Methylomirabilota bacterium | reverse complement strand
GGATTATTGACGGCGAAATTACAGTGCTGGATCCCATCCGAGGCCATCCCCAGTTCTTGCCGCTTTTGCAAAATGAAAAGACTCAAATGATCTACGTTGTGTATGATCTTTTGTATCTTAATGGCCGGGATCTTCGATTCTGGCCGCTCATGCGCCGCAAACCAAAACTGGCCCAGCTGATGCGGGGTGTGCCTAAAACCCTGGTGATCGATTACTGGGAAGGTTCGGGCAAACTGTATTTTCAATGGATTTGTTCGCAGGATCTAGAAGGCCTCGTGGCCAAACGTCGTACTGATCCTTATACCGAGCGGACTATTTGGTATAAGGTCAAAAATAAAAACTACAGTCAGCGCAACGTGGGCCGCATCCTCAACAAAAAAAGCCGAGCAAAATAATTGCTAGGCTTCTTTTATAAATTATTATCGAAGCTGCATTTGTGCGTCCAAAATCTGTTGATACTGCCGGCCGATATATACGCCAAGTGCTAATACCACCAAAAACAAAATCACTGCCGCAAGTTTTGAGTACCAAGTTACTTTATTCCATTTGATGGCCATAAATTTTTATTAATTTTATTCCTCCACCACCCGAAATACTTCTTCTACATCCGTAATTCCTTTTAAAGCTTTAAGCAGGCCGTCTTGAGCCATGGTAATCATGCCTTCTGCAATTGCCTGGTTTCGAATTTCTGTAGTACTGGCATTTTTCATAATCATTTTTTCAATTTCATCACTTATAGTAAATACTTCATACACTCCCAGTCGCCCTTTATACCCTAGTCCTTTGCATTTGCTGCAGCCGGGACTGTGATAAAAATTTAATTTTGTGGGAATATCTGCTTGTGAGGCTTTGGGTATGGTTTTTAAAATCATTTCCACTCGCTTTTGAACGTGTTCAGGCAACTTGTAAGCCACTTTACAATCCAAACAAATTTTGCGCACGAGACGCTGGGCAATTATGGCATTAATTGCAGGAGCTAAGACAAAAGGCTTAATTCCCATATCCAAAAGTCTCGGGATCGCTGAAGGTGCGTCATTGGTATGGAGCGTGGATAGAACGATATGTCCAGTAAGTGCTGCTTGGGCGGCAGTTTCCGCCGTTTCGAAATCGCGCATTTCGCCAATCATCACAATATCAGGATCCTGTCTTAAAATCGCCCGGAGACCCTCGGCAAAAGTTAAACCTTGCTGGCCATTGACCGGAGATTGGGTGATCCCGGCAATTTTATACTCTACCGGATCTTCCAAGGTAATAATTTTTACTCCCGGCTCATTGAGTTTATTTAAAATCGCATACAAAGTCGTGGTTTTCCCAGAACCAGTGGGACCCGTGGTTAAGATCATGCCATTCGGCTTGGTCATTTCTTGTAAAATTTGTTCTTTCGCCCGACCCATAATACCTAATTCTTCAAATTTTAAAGAACCTTTATCTTGTCTTAAAATTCTCATGACGATAGACTCGCCATAAGCTGAGGGCAAAACTGAGGCGCGAATATCTACTCTATTCCCATCATAAGTTAAACTAAAACTGCCATCCTGGGGCGTGGCTGTAATATTTAGTTTCATTTTCGAAATTATTTTGATCCGAGATACTAATTGTAGGTGCATAGTCGTCTCTAAGCCGGCCACGTCTTGTAGCACCCCATCAATGCGAAACCGGATCTTGGTTGTTTTGCCCTCAGGTTCCATATGAATATCCGAAGCATCCAAATTTAAAGCAGCCGCAATTAATGTATCTAAAAGTTCTGTGGCTGAAACACTCACCAAATGCACGGACAGATCTTGTAGCGCATTGACTTTATATTTAGGATCCGAACTTTTGATTTTTATTTCATCAGATTTACGCTCAGTTTTTAAAACTGTCTTATAGCCTGACAATAAATGCTTAAGACTACTTTCCGAAATGATATATTCATCTACCGTGTACCCCTTGGCTGTAATCTCTTTTATAATTTTATCAACTTGCTTCGTATGGCCCGTGGTAGCCAATTTTACGCTGCGGCCCTCTTTAAAAAAAACTCCCACCCTGTATGCCTCGGCTTGTTCCTCCGGGACAATGACTAAAGACTGCGGGTCCACTGGATATCCGTAAAGGTTGATATAGGGTAGTTTTTGTTGGACGGCGAGTCTTTGGGTTTCTTCTTCTTCGAATTTGCGATTCAGCTCACTGTAGACTTGCTTGACGCGCACGCCTTTTTGAGCGGGAGATAACATAAATCGTTATAATTAACGATTTAATTATAACACACTATGCGGCTGTTTTATATTTGCTAATTTCAGATACTAAAAGCTGGACGATTTGCTTTTCGGCTTCAATCAATGGAAAATTTGTATCAAATTTTATAGTTTGCTGTCCCACGGCTTTCGGCTCAAATCGGGCAAATATTTTAATTAATTCTAATGGCATGCTGGCATGCAGATAGCACGTAGTAAAACCGGTCGAATTCTCTTTTAGAAAGAGAAATAATTTAGCAAAGCCTAATTGGGAAGCCATTTCTTTGATTATATGACCCGCGTCTTGATCTGTGGCCTGGGCTTGTTCCAAATCTACTTGAGTTACTGCCGAATAAACTAAAGAGATGCTGCTTTCTTGCTGGAGCTTGGACAATACTCGCCCCCATAATTTCAAAAGTCCCAAACTTTTACTTTTATAAAGCCTGGAAATAATTTCCTGTTGATTTGCGCCCAGGCCTACTAACTGCGAGGCTTTTAAAAAAGTCTGCGGCGTAGTCCGGACATGCTGGAAGCTGTCAGTTTCCACTACGATACCCGCCAAAAGTTGAGTGGCGATATTTTCATCGATAAAGCTAGCTTCCAATTGATTGATTAAATCAAATACGATTTCGGAATTTGAAGTGGCCGCAAGCTGAACCAGGTTCAACTGGGCATAATTTTCATTGCTGATCCGGAAATCAATATTTAATAAAGTAGTTTCAAAAAATAGCTCTGTATTTTGGCTGTATATTTCACCCAAGCGATCCAAAGAATCAATACCGACTAAAATGACTAAATCAAAAGGAAAATTAGAACTACGGAAAGTCACATCGGTTTGGCTAAATTGCCCTTTTTTGGGTTTAATAAAAATCGATAGCTGCTCGGCTTCTTTTTTATAGCTTAATTCATCAATTTCGACCTGCTTAGTCGAGACATCAATCACAAAACTCTTCACTGCATCAAACTCTTCTTTTACCTGACTGAAACCTGGCAAAAAATCTAAATTTTGAAACTTGGGAGTATAAGATAGAACTTGAGTTTCTTTTTCGAGCTTTTTTAAAAAACCCTGCAATGCCAAGCCAGCGGCCAGACTATCGCCATTGTTTCCAGCCACTATGATCAAGACATTTTTGGCTGAAGTAATTTTCGAAATAACTTGAGGTATGAGTTCCATAGGACGATTATCAGAAAGTAAATAATCATAACAATATAATGGTTTTAGCTAATTCCGTCAACTTCTGCCCTTTGCTCGACCCAGAAAGCTCTAAATGTTAATATATTCATAATGATCTTCCGAAATCTTAGTTTAAAAAAACTCGAGTCTCTAGGCCGAACTTTGGGCCAAAAGTATGCAAATCAGAAGCTAGTGATTGGTTTGGTAGGACCCTTGGGGGCTGGCAAAACAACTTTAACTAAAAGCCTGGCCCAAGCCTTAGGCATCGCCAGC
Organism: Candidatus Methylomirabilota bacterium; assembly: GCA_035495465.1. Lineage (GTDB taxonomy): Bacteria > Patescibacteriota > Doudnabacteria > UBA920 > O2-02-FULL-48-8 > DATJFX01. The sequence continues at coordinate 16,094 of DATJFX010000045.1, read as the reverse complement.
ATAAAAAGCCCAAGCTTTGTGGTAATGCATGAGTACCAGCTTAGAAAATCTAAATTTTATCATTTGGATTTTTACCGACTAAAGCACGTGCAGGAAACAGCGATTTTTGGACTAGAGGAAATCTTAAGTGGCGACAATCTCGTATTGATCGAATGGGCGGATAGATTTCCTGAGATTTTAAAAAAGTGCAATATTATTATCCAAATCCAGATTAACGAAGATCAAACTCGCAATGTCACTATCCAAAATTCTAAAAATTAGTTTCGCTTCCGGAATATTTCTGTTCATTCCTTTTTTGGTGCAGGCTAAAACTTTAGTTTTCGGGGACCAAAAGTGGGACCTGAGCCCAAAGCCCGGGGCTTATCTGATCAGCCCTTTTATTCGGAATGATTTCTCTTTAATAGACCAAGTTCAGAGTGCCATCTTGGGCACTCAAGTTAACAACTCCGCACAATCCTTAGATGAAGCGAGTCTTCAGACTCTAGATACTCTCAGCCAAACAATTAATCAGAAACCCGAAAATGCAGCTCTGACAGTGAAAGATAACTTTGCAACTAATTTTAATCCCGGCCAAAATGGTCAAATCTTAGATCTATATCAGCTCATTAAAAAATTACAAACGGGTATGGTCACGATTAATTTACCGGTATTAGTGTCAGAGCCGGATGTAAAACTTGCCGACACAAATAATTTCGGCATCAAAGAATTAGTAGCTGTGGGCGAATCCAATTTTACTGGTTCACCACATAACAGAATCATCAATATTAATGTGGGAGCTGGCAAATATAATGGTTTAATCGTAAAACAAGGAGAAGAATTCTCTTTTAATAAATATCTGGGAGATGTAGATGGCGAACATGGGTTCTTGCCAGAACTTGTGATCAAACCCGAGGGAGTAATTCCAGAATTTGGCGGCGGCTTATGCCAAGTCTCGACTACTACTTTTCGCGCCGCTATGAACGCAGGCCTGCCCATTACCGCCCGCCGCAATCATTCCTTTGCAGTGCAGTATTATTCTCCTCAAGGCACAGACGCCACAATTTATCCCGGTGCTTCGGATTTGAAATTTATCAATAATTTACCAAGCGACATGCTGATTCGAACACGAATCGAAGGACACAAACTCTATTTTGAATTTTATGGCACTAAAGATACTCGAACCGTGGCTTTTGACGGCCCCACGGTGTATGATAAAAAGCCCGATGGGTCTATGAAAGCCACCTGGATACGACACGTCACTCTGAATGACCAAACTGTGACTCAAACTTTTAATAGCACTTATCTACCGCCGGCACTTTTCCATCATGATGCAGTAGAACAAGCTTCTACTCCTAACCCGCAGGCTCAACCAGCTACCCCAGAGACAACTCCTTCTAACCAAACGCAATAAATTTATGACCAACTATCAACCAAGCAAAAAAATACTCGAAAATTATGCCAAAGTTTTAATTAACTTTGCCCTCGGCAGCGGCCAAGGAATAAAAAAAGGCGAAGTAGTCCGTGTCAGTGCCACTGAATCTGCTAAGTCACTCTTTTTAGCAGTATGTAATGCGGTAGTAGATGCGGGTGGCCATGTCATTTCGGATTATTCCCCGGATAATGAACGCGGTGATAAACGACGCAATGAAAGTTTTACTCGATATTTTTATGAAAATGCCAAAGACCACCAAGTAGATTTTTTTCCGGCTAAATATCTGAAAGGTTTGATCGATGAAATGCATCATTCGGTTTTTCTTCTGGCTAATTCCGATCCGCATGCCTTAAAAGGTGTGGACCCAAAAAAAATCATGCGTCGCGGCATGACTTTAAAACCTTTTATGGATTGGCGCAATCAAAAAGAATGGGACGGCAACTTTACTTGGACTATTGGATTATACGGCACACCGGCTATGGCCCATGAAGCGGGATTGTCGGAAAAGGCTTATTGGGACCAAATCATTAAAGCCTGTTTTTTAGACCATAAAGATCCCATTGCGAAATGGAAACAGGTTTACCATGACTTAGAAGTTATACGAGCGAAATTAAATAAATTAGCACCGCAGACCGAGACGTTACACGCTGTGGGCCCAGACATGGATTTATGGATTAAACTCGGCGCAAAACGTCAGTGGCTAGGTGGAAGTGGCCGGAATATTCCGTCGTTTGAACTGTTTACCTCTCCGGATTGGCGCGGGACAGAAGGGTGGATTCGCTTTAACCAGCCGCTTTACCGATATAGCCATAAAATTACAGGCATCCAACTCTGGTTTAAAGACGGCCGCGTGATTAAATCTTCTGCTACATCCAACGAAAAACTTTTACAGCAAATGATCGCCACGCCGGGAGCTGATAAAATTGGAGAATACTCTCTGACTGACAAAAGATTTTCCCGCATTACTAAATTCATGGCGGAAACTTTATATGATGAAAATATGGGTGGCCCTTATGGCAATACCCACCTTGCCTTGGGCATGTCTTACCGCGATACTTATGCAGGCAAAGCCGCAACTCTTAATAAAAAACAAGCCGAAGATTTAGGATTTAATGATTCCTCCGTGCACACTGATATCATCAGCACTACTCCCCGCACTGTCACCGCGCGCCTAAAAAATGGGAAAGAAAAAATCATTTATAAAGACGGAAAATTCGTACTTTGAGACGTGGTATACTGAATATATATGATTGAACAGGATTATGATCAAACTGATATTGTTAATCCAGTTTCAGATACCTCTGAAACGCTTTTTGAGGCAACTTTAAGACCGCAAAAACTGGCGGAATACGTGGGTCAAGAAAAAATCAAAGAAAGCCTGCAGATTTTAATTGATGCGGCTTCGGGCCGAAAAGAAACGATAGAACATCTACTGCTATACGGACCGCCGGGATTAGGTAAAACAACCTTAGCGCATATTATTGCCAAAGAAGTCGGGGTAAATATTAAAATTACCTCCGGCCCTGCTATTGAAAAAGCCGGAGATTTAGCCTCTCTCCTTACCAACCTTTCGGAAAACGATATTTTATTTATTGATGAGATTCACCGCTTAAATAAAACCGTAGAAGAAATTTTATATCCAGCCATGGAAGATTATTGCTTGGATATAGTGCTCGGAAAAGGTGCGGGGGCTAAAGCAGTCCGACTCGATCTGCCAAAATTTACTTTAATTGGGGCTACTACTAGAATTGGCCTTTTGACCGCGCCGCTTCGAGATCGGTTCGGCATGACATATCGGTTGGATTATTATGAGGAATCTGAAATTGAAAAAATTATTGAACGTGCGGCTAAAATTTTAGGAATTAAAATAGAAAATAGCGGGAAGATTGAGATTGCCAAGCGCGCCCGCAGGACCCCCCGAATCGCCAACCGGTTATTAAAACGAGTCCGAGATTTTGCTCAGGTCCGGGCCGGCGGAAAAATTACAGAAACTGTAGCACACGAAGCTTTAAATATGTTAGAAGTGGATGAATTAGGCTTGGACAATAACGACCGCCGTATTCTGGAAGCTTTAATTGAAAAATTTGGCGGCGGCCCGGTAGGCGTCTCCTCTATTGCCGCGGCCACCTCTGAAGACTCCGGAACTATTGAAGATATTTACGAGCCTTATCTATTGAGGCTGGGTTTAATTGCCAGAACTCCGAAAGGCCGAATCGCTACTCCGGCGGCTTATGATCACCTGAAAAAAATGCCAAAAAAATCTATTAATCAAACTTTACTTTAGTGAACCCTGTTTATCAACCAAATTCAATCGGTCATTCAATTCTTGCGGTAATTTTTTATTTAGTAATGGCTGGTTTTATGTTATATAGCATGCTGGCTTTATACGCGCTCCTAAAATACGGCCGGAATACTATTCTATGCATTATAGTGGCTATTTTCTACCTGATTTTAACTGCTAGTCTTTATTCTGCTGCGGTTTTTAACTTAAATTTGATTAAATTTTAAGTCATGCCAAACATCAAATCTTTATTTCCAGGACAACAAGAAAATGAAAAAATCTGCATGGTCTTACGGCCACACTGGATGGTTTTCTTTCTCAAATTTGTAGCGTGGTTGATGTTCTTAGTAATTTTACTCGGCGCAGATTGGGCGATTGGCAAATATTTACCTATTTTAAAAACCGAACCTTACTTAGATTACTTCAACTTATTCAAAACTATTTATTTTATGTTCCTGGCCTTAGGGCTATTGATTATCTGGATCATGTACTATTTGGATATTCAAATCATAACTGACCAACGGGTAGTAGATATCACTCAAGGCTCACTTTTACACCGAACTATATCCGAACTTCATCTAAGTCGGATCGAGGATGTCACTGCTGAAGTCAACGGATTACTACCAACTTTTTTAGATTATGGGAATGTTTATATCCAAACTGCGGCAGAAACGGAACGCTTTACTTTTGATCGGGTGCCGAGCCCGGCCCGCATAGAAAAGATGATTCTCGATCTATACGAACAATTGCCTGACCATGAAAAACTTAAATCCGATCTTGAAAAATAACACCATCTATTAAGATGGTGTTATTTGATTATGGGCTACTTTTAGAATCAAAACATCTTTTGTTAGATTCGGTAAATGATGCTCTTCGGTAGAAGTTATAAAAATTTGATGGCCTTCCAAAGTTTCAATTAATTTTCTTCGACGAGTTTCATCTAGCTCAGAAAAAACATCATCTAATAAAATAATCGGTTTTTGCTCAATTGATGTTAAAAATTTAGCTTGTAAAAGTTTTAAAGCTAAAATCTGTGTGCGCAATTCCCCACGGCTTGAGTTGTAGATATTAAGCGTGCTATCTTTTTCAATTAAGAAATCATCCCGATGCGGACCTACAAGGTTAGTTTGACTTCGAATTTCAGCTTCTTGGTGTTGGCGCAGGCATTCTAGGTATTGTTGCTCAGTCTCGGCTTGATTTTTAAATACTATCTTAAATTTCGATTCCTTGCCCATAAGGGCCTCAATCATGGAATCGAAGTTTTGCCTTAAAAATTCTATAAACTCTACCCGATATTTTGTGATTACGCTGGCAGCTTGAGCCAGCTGCTGATTCCAAAATTCCAGCTGGGCTAAATCCCCTTGGCCTTGATTTAACATCTCCAGTAGCGCAGATTTTTGCTTTAAGATGTGGTCTAAGGAAACTAAACTGATGGCGTATTCTTGGCTTTTTTGAGTTAAAATCTCGTCTAAAAATTTTCTTCTAGCGACTGGTCCTAAAATAAATAAATTTAGATCATTCGGCACAAATAAAACCGTAGGAAAGGACTGCCAGACACTTTTAGAAACTTTTTGGCCGTTAATTTTAAAGGAACGTCTGATAGATGGAACTTTCTGTACTACCACTCGCATCTGGTGGGACCCGAATTCTCCTTCGATATTAAAATATTCTTCTAGTTGCTTTACTATTAATTCATCTGGAGCGCGAAAAGACTTTAACCGGGACAAAAAATAGATGCTTTCTAAAAAATTAGTTTTACCTGAAGCATTATCGCCTAAAATTAAAACCAAATCAGCGTCAATCGAGACGCTGATTTTGGAATAGTTGCGAAAATTTTCTAAACTAATGCTTCTAAGTCGCATGCGGAGTCACTAGAGCTTAATCGGCATTACAATATAAGTATAATTATCCCGCTTTACAGGAACCAGCGCTGCTGGTGACGCATCATTGATGGTTTTGAATTTAACAGAAGTCTCGCTTAAGTTATTCAAACAATCCAGTAAATAACGGTAATTGAAAACTGCACTATTTGCCATGCCGGTTACACTAGCTTTAATCTGGGTGGTATTTTCGCCTGCAGCCATAGACGATGCAGTAACGGTTATCCCTTGGTCGGGTGTAATTTCTACAGTAACGTTATTTGAATCAGGTACAAATAAAGCCGCGGCCTTGAGTGCGTGAATTAACTCGTCGCGTTCTACATCGACTTCTGTTTTAAATTCTTTGGGAATTATTTGGCGGTAATCTGGATATTGGCCATCAATTAGACGGGAAATCAGTTCTGTGTCTTGAAATTTAAACAAAACCTGCGAATCCGAAAAATAAACTTCTACTTCTCCAGAAACATTGCTTAAGATCTTATAAACCTCGGAAACGGTACGAGATGGGATAATTACCTCCTTGGCGCTTATTACGGAAGATTTGAGCTGTACAAGCCGTTCTGCTAAGCGATACCTGTCCGTGGCCGCTAAACGCATTTTATCCTGCTCAAAACCCATAAATATCCCGGAAATCTCTGGCTGAGTTTCGTTAGTGGCCGCAGCCCAGATAGTCTCACTTAAAGCTTTCTTTAATTCTTCACCATCAAGTTTCGCAAAAGGTTCATCTACTACCTGCGGAATCAAAGGAAAATCATCTGCAGAAAGACCCTTGATATTGGTATGATAGTTTTCGGATTCTATATTCAAACTATTATTTTCAGTGCTTTCCAGGGTAACTTTTTCCGAAGGAAGGTTATTAATATATTCATTGATTAATCGAGCTGGTACAGTCAGAGCCCCTTCTTCTTCTACTTTTCCGCCCACCCATGTGTTAATTCCAATCTCTAGGTTGGTTGAAGAAAGTTTTATTCTCCCTGAATCAGTCTTAACTAAAATATTATTTAATACCTGTAAAGGATTTCCAGAACCAACTACTCGACTAACCATGAATAATCCTTTTTTCAAATTTTCTTTAGTGCATATTAATTTCATAAAGATTTATATAAAAGATAATAATAATAGAAACTGGGGATTTGTGTGTATATTAATTTTTATCCGGTGATTATTAGTTTTTTAAACTGTTTAGTAAAAGATATGTTGTTTTTAATCTGTGTAGAACTTCTGTATAAGTTTAGCTGTAAAAAAATATTTTTTATTTTTTCTGACTTTTAAACTTTGTATCCAACTCATACCCACAGCTTGTTCACAAAAATTAATTTATATATAATCGATCCCGTATCAATTCAATTTCTTGTCTCACATTATTTTTTTCTTTTATTGTTTTGGTAATTTTTTCCACCGCGTGAATTACAGTAGTGTGATCTCGGCCACCAAATAGCTCGCCAATCGAAGGCAAGGAGGTTTCTAGCTCTTTGCGGATAATAAACATAGCAATCTGGCGCGGATTTACATACTCTTTTTTGCGGGACTGCTTGAGTAAATCATCGGGTGTGACATTGTAAAAGTCCGAAACCACCTCAATGATTTTTTTAGCGCTGACTCCACGTTTTTTCGGGGGCGTAATAACATTTACCAGCACGCTTTTCACCTGTTCTAGCGTCGGTTTGGTGTTATTTAGCTGGCAATATACCATTAAACGATTTAAAGCCCCTTCCAGTTCTCGAATATTACTTTGGATAGTTTCGGCAATATAATTTAAAACCTCAGGATCAATATTATAGTTTTTTTCTTTGGCTTTAGTTCTTAAAATGGCGAGTCGGGTTTCCATGTCAGGCGCTTGTACGTCCGCAATCATTCCCCACTCAAACCGACTGACCAATCGCTCTTCAATAGCTGGGATTTCTTTGGGCAATCGATCTGAAGTCATGACCACTTGTTTGTTGTTTTGGTGAAGAGCGTTGAAAGTATGGAAAAATTCTTCTTGTGTCCCTTCGCGACCGGCTAAAAATTGGATGTCGTCGATTAAAAGTACATCTACATTACGATAAAGAGACTTAAATTGATCAGCTCGGCCTTGGCCTAAGGCTTGGACAAAATCATTGGTAAATCTTTCGCTGGTAGCATATAAAATTTTCGCGTTCGGATCTTTTTTTAGCACTTCCGCGCCTACTGCCTGCATTAAATGAGTTTTACCTAAGCCCACTCCACCATACAAAAACAAGGGATTATATACTGATCCCGGTTTTTTGCTCACAGCTAAGCTTGCAGCGTGTGCGAGTTGATTGTTAGAACCGACTATGAAAGTGCTAAAAGTATATTTCGGGTTTAATCCCTGATTTTCTACCTTTTTAGGAACAGTGCGAGGAACTTCTTTCGGAGCTTGGGGGGCTTGAGGCTGGTGTAAGGTTGCACCCGCGATCTGATATTTGATTTCTTTAACTTCCGGAGCGATGGATTTTAAGGCTTTCAGAATATCTTGGTGGTATTTATTTTGTAACCACTCTTTAGTAAAAGCATTAGGTACCCCCACCACAATGCCCATATCGGTTTTATCAATAACAGAGGTATTTTTAAACCAAGTAGTAAAATTAGCTTTAGAAAGAGTAAGTTCGAGATTACCTAAGATGGCTTGCCAGAGCTGTTGGTTTGTCATTTCAAGAGCAGTTATAAATTTATGTTGCAGTCGTGTGAGTCATTTTAACAAATAAGTTATCAACATGTAAATATATATAAAGTGGCTAATGTTAGCCATTTTTTACCTCGGCTGTTGATAGAGTGTGGATTATACGTGTATAAACGTTTTTTAAGGATTAATTGTTTCCCAGAAGATGACAAAATTCTGTTTTTCCCGTATAATATGTCAGTATCTAGAAGATTAATGATTAATTATGCAACCAACATATAATCCGAAAAAGAAGCACCGCAAGCGAGTACATGGTTTTCTCAGACGCATGAAATCCCGAAATGGCCGAACAGTGCTACAAAGACGCCGGGCTAAGGGCCGCAAGAAACTATCGGTTTAATGGCAAAGTTAAATTTACTGAAAAGCAGAGAAGATTTTAGCAGATTTCGCAATAGTCGCTCATACCAAACTTCTGCTTTAAGAATTAGGATTGTTTCTTCCGTGAACCAAAACATCCCTCGTTTTGGTTTTATTGTTCCCAAGAAAGTCCTGCCTAAAGCTTCTGAGAGAAATATCATAAAAAGACGGCTAAAATCTATTTTGAGTAAATCTCAAACTAAATTTAGGGCAGTAGATCTTCTGTTTTTTCCGCAAAAATCACTTTTGAAGAAAAAATTTATAGATTTGGAAACAGAAACCCTTAACTTAATCAAACGCGCTGGCATATGGAAATCTTAAAAACAATTAGTAGAATTCTAAGTCTTCCTTTGCTTTTGGTAGTCTGGTTATATCAGCGCACTTTTTCTCCTGATCATGGTTTGTTTAAATCTTTATTTCCCTATGGGTATTGTAAATTTTATCCGTCCTGTTCGGAATACGGCAGACTTGTATTAAAAGAGCAAGGAATCCTAGGTCTTCCAAAAATTATTAAGCGCGTATTAAGTTGTCGGCCTTCTGCCTCGCCGCAAATTGACCAACCATAATTATGGCAAATATTTTCAATCAAATTTTAATCTATCCCTTACTAAATCTTTTAGTGTTTTGTTATCATTACATTCCAGATATCGGAATAGTCATTATTCTAATTACGATTTTAGTTAGATTGCTGCTATTGCCTTCTTTCCATAAATCTCTTAAACAGCAAAAAGCCATGGCTGAGCTTCAGCCAAAAATGAATGAAGTGAAGGAAAAATACAAAGATGATAAAGAAGGACAGGCCAAGGCTTTAATGGAACTTTACGCCACTCATAAAGTTAATCCACTTAGTTCTTGCTTGCCGCTTTTGATCCAATTGCCCATATTAATTGCGCTTTACCAAGTGTTTATCAGGAGTTTGAATGGTTCAGTGTTGCATGGCCTTTACAAGTTTGTGAATGATCCCGGCCACATTAATCCGATTTTCTTACACTGGATAAATCTATCTCATCCGAATATAATCATGGCAGTCATAGCCGGTGTATTGCAGTATTTCCAGAGCCGACTGATGCTTCCGAAAACTCCAACTACCGACGCTACGACTCGCATGATGCAGTATCAAACCCTTTATTTCTTGCCTGGACTTACGATTTTATTTGGTATCCGCTTTCCAGCCGGCCTAACTCTATACTGGATAGTGACAACGTTATTTGGTATCGCACAGCAGTATTTCTTAATAAGAAAAGATAATTTAAAAGTATTAAATGGAAGCAAATAATCTCCTCAAAACTATAATTTTAGATACTCTGCGTCAAATGACTTTTGACGCAGAGGTTTTTGAGCGACAAGAAGAAGGGCGGACAGTTTTTAATGTAAAAACTCGCGATGCCCAATTATTAATTGGCAAGCAAGGTGCTAATTTGGAAGCCTTGCAGCACATCATTCGCACAATTTTTCGAAAAAAAACCGGGGATGACCGGTTTCCATTTGCTATTGATATTGATGATTATAAAGATAAGCGAGTTTTATACTTAAAAGATTTAGCGAGAAAGGCTGCTCATCATGTTCGGGATACTAGAAAACCAGTTGCATTAGAGCCGATGGTGTCTTATGAACGGCGCGTGGTCCATAATTATCTTTCTTTATATACCGATATCGGTTCAGAGTCAGTAGGAGTGGAACCAAACCGGAAAATTGTGATTCGACCGAAAACTAAAGTTAAAGATAAAGATGGCTTTAATTTTATCGAAAACAGCTAAACGAAAAATAAGGCTGTTATATACCAAAACAGCACCGATAAATCATTTTTAAAATACGGCACGTCCACGAGCCCGTGAATAATCAAAGTGAATAAAAACATCCCACTGGCAAACTTTACCAGATCGGGGTGTTTTTTTAGTTGCTCTGAGCATAGATAGATAATCCAGCCAAAAGCAATAAGCCCCAACAGGCCTAATTCTAGCCAGAAATTAAGAAAAATATTGTGCGGATAATTTAGAATTTCTCCGGTAAAGTTTGCTTGTCTTAAAGTGGTTGGGAATCCGTATAAGCCATTGCCCAGAAAAGGCGAATGGATAATTTTATTTATTCCGACTTTCATCAGATCCCCTCGTGCCAGGCTGGCCGGATCAGTTAAGCCTAAGAATACCCGCTGTCTGATCGGGTTTATTAAAAGAAGCAATATTAATAATAAAAATAATGCTGGCACAACTTTTTTCCAGGAATATTTTTTCAAAATCAATATTAAACTCATGACAATTACAGCAAACCAGGCGCCGCGTGAAAAAGTTAAAAGTAAAGCCCAAGCCATCAGGCCCAAGCCCAAAGGTTCCACCCAAGTTTTAGTGTAAAGTCGAAATTTATTTAACCACAATGTTGCAAAGAAAATAAACAAAGGGGCCAAGTATAAAGCCAAGGCATTTGGATATTCAAATACGGATGTAATCCGCTCAATTTCAAACCCAGTGCCCCAGAAACGTATTGGTAAATCTATAAAAGTAAAATATTGGATAATACCAAAGACGCTGATTAACGTTGCGGCTGTAAAAATTAAGCGGAAAACTGTTTTTTTATCTTCAGCCTTTTTAAGTACCCAGATACAGGTATAAAAGAGAAGAATAGGTTCCACGATAAAAGCTTTTAATTCCCCTAACGCTTTTGTATGATCGGGCGAAACAATCGTGGAGAGTATGCCAGCTAACAGAAATAATAGGACAGCCCAATTAATCTTTCCTAAGTTTCGAAATTCCAGGAGTCTTTTTTCACCGAGCTTAGAAAGGGTCGCAAATAAAAATAGTCCGATCAGGACTTCTAATAACGTACTGGGCAAGCCGAAGAAATTAAAGCGTATTAAGTAAGTTGGCGTTAAAGCCAAAATTAAACCTAGGGCCCAGACAGGTTTTTTATAGGCTAAATAAACGAAAACAATGGCAAATAGCCAGGCTAAAATCATTTTTTTGGAATTTGGATGTTGATTTGGATACTGTTTTGGATGGTGTCCCCCAAAGTATGGGCCACGGCGAAGAGAGTTTGATTGCCATTATCAGCGGCAGTCACATTGAAAGCAAAAGGTTGAGAGAAACTTGTCCCGATTAAGTGGCCATTTAGATAGAGATCTACTGAGCTGGTAGAAGTCGGCGGTTTAATTTGCACACTGAAAGGTAAGCTCGTAATCGTTTGGCCATTGAGAGGAGAAACAAAGCTTAAATTATTATTGGAGGTCGAATCGCTCAGTCCATCATCTTTTTCAGTCGGAGGATACTCAAAACCACTGGCTATAGCCCAAGCCTGAACTGGGTTTTCCCACGCTGGATTATCCGGCATTTCAGAATGCAGTACCGTATAGACTTTGGTCACCACGTCTTCCGGCGGAGTTTGGTCGGTAGCTAATTTTCCGTTATTTTGGTTAATTTTTACACCAATATGCACATTATCAAAATCTTTTGGTAAAGCAAAGCTTGAAAACACCTCAGATTTAGTCGAGGGAGTATATTCGGTAGGTAATTTTCCGGAAACCGAATCTACCATGATATGTTGGATGCCCGGCGGTTCTGGAAAAGTTTCTGCAGGCGTACCTTTTAATGCGTCTACCATGAATTGGTGCCAAATCGGTGCTGCAACCACCACCCCATCCGCTCCGGCTCGCATTAAGCTTCCATCATTATTACCTGTCCAGACTCCAGCGACTAAAGACGGCGTATAGCCTAAAGTCCAACCGTCGCGCCAGCTTTGAGTGGTTCCAGTTTTCGCAGCCACCACGCGGTCAGGAAGAATTAAAGGAGAGTTTGGCCCGAATACAAATGACCTAGCATCATTGTCTGTCATCACACTCACAACTTGATAGGACACTTGGGGGTCTAGCACTTGCTGTCCTGGGTTGTCTTGGTATTCTTCCAACGTCTTTCCCTGGTTGTCTGTAATTTTTAAAATCGCAGTATAAGGATGCCTTACGCCCTCATTGGCGAACACACCCATGGCCGAGACATGATCTAATAAAGTTACTTCACAACCGCCCAGCACGAGAGATAGTCCACATTTATCTGCACTAATATCCGAAGTAATGCCCATATCTTTAGCTGTATCGATAGCATTTTGCACTCCGACCAAAGCTAAAGTTTTTACCGCCGGTACGTTTAAAGATCCAGCAAAGGCTTTGCGGATATTGACGATGCCATGATTGGCACCATCATAATTGCTTGGGGAATAATCTTTGCCATTATAAGAACCAAATACAGTTTTTACATCCATAAGCATAGTGGCTGGGCTCATGCCTTGTTTAAAAGCTGTGGCGTAAACGTAAGGCTTGATGGAAGATCCTGGCTGCTCTGGTTGCAGCGCGACATTGACTTGGCCATCGTAGTCAGGATCAAAGTAATTTCTGGAACCCACCATAGCTAAAATTTGTCCGGTTTTGGGATCTATGGCAACTAAAGCGGCATTGCTGGCTTTATTATTTTTCTTTAGATTATTAGCCACTCCATCTTCTACGGCTTTTTGCGCAGCTTGATACATATTCCAATCTAGAGTCGTCACTACATTCAATCCCCCTTCTTCTAAAGCTTGTTCGCCATATTTTTCTGCGAGCATTTCCTGGACAAACAAGACAAAATGCGGCGCTAAAATATTATCTTTGATTGTACTAAACGTGACTTTCTCAGATTTTGCTTGGTTATACTGATCTTGATTGATATAGCCCTGAGCCAGCATTTGATCTAAGACTGTATTTTTTCTGGCTTCTAATTGATTGCGATTCGGCCCGTTGGGATTGTAGTAGGTGGGTGCTTGGGGCAGAGCAGCGAGGTAAGCGGCTTCGGCAATAGTTAAGTCATGAGCGTGTTTGCCGAAATAAGTTTCAGAGGCCGCCTCTATACCATAAGCGTTTTGGCCGTAAGGAATTTCGTTCAGATAAAGCTGAAGAATTTGATCTTTGCTATATTTTTGATTGATTTCAATTGCTAAAACTATTTCTTTAATTTTTCGAATCCAAGATTTTTCACGAGTTAAAATAGCATTGCGTACGAACTGCTGGGTAATAGTAGATCCGCCCTGAGATTTCGTACCGCTGGTCACATCCACAAAGATTGACCGTAAAATCCCTTTCCAATCAATGCCCGGGTTTTTATAGAAATTTTTATCCTCAATAGCAATAGTCGCCTCTTTTACATAATCCGGCAGGTCCGGCAATTGAATCAAGGTTCGTTTGGCTTCTCCATGAATTTCATACAATAAGGTTGTGCCATCACGGGCGTAGATTTTGGTCGATTGGGCAATGATTCGGTCATTGAGTTTATTCGGATCTGGCAGGCTTAAGGAAACTACAGCAAATAAAAGGCTGATTAAAAGAAACAATCCGGCAATCCCGTAAAGGCCGGCCATTAAGGTTTTTTTGCGAAAACTTTTTTCGGTTTGAAATTTATCCCAAAACAGACGTGGATAATACAAGGCTTTATCCAAAAATTTACGCCATTTTGATCGATTATTGCGGTTCCAATTGGAATAGTAATAGGAGCTCATAAAATGCCTACTAATTGTACCAAAAAATTGCTATAATGTCAGCATGAATGAAAACGATTTATTGATTCGTGGCGTTTCTGAAATCATAGACAAAGTCCATCTAGAGCAGCAACTCGCCAGTGGAAAAAAACTAAGAGTCAAATTAGGGATTGATCCAACTAGCCCTAATATCCATTTAGGCCGTGCCGTTGTGCTTTGGAAACTTAGACAGTTTCAAGATTTGGGCCATCAAGTGATTTTTATAGTTGGCGATTTTACCGGCCAAATTGGCGACACGTCGGATAAAGAAGCCGAGCGGCCAATGCTAACTGAGGAACAAGTGAAGGCCAACATGAAAACATATTTTAAACAAGCTTTTAAGATTTTAGATAAAACCAAAACGGAAACCTATTACAACTCCAAGTGGTTAAAGAAGTTAAGCTCAATTGAAATTGGTCGCATGGCGGATCGGTTCGGTCTTCATGAATTTTCCTCGAGAGAATTAATTAAAAAACGGTTGGATGCTGGTAAACGGGTCTCTCTTAGAGAAGTGCTTTATCCTATTTTCCAAGCTTATGATTCAGTTATGGTGAAGGCGGATTTGGAGCTGGGAGGTACAGACCAACGGTTCAATTTATTAGCGGGACGCTCAGTGCAGCCTTTATTTGGTCAGGAGCCGCAAGATATATTGTTGACGAAATTTCCACTTGAAGGTACGGACGGCCGCAAAATGAGCTCGTCTTGGGGCAATGTTATTAACATTACAGACAAACCAGACGAGATGTTTGGGAAAGTGATGACACTCGAGGATAAATTGATCGTAAAATATTTTGACTTGGCGACTCGGGTGAACTCGGCTGAAGTAAAACAGATTGAAAAAGATTTGGCAGCAGGATCCCATCCCAGAGATTTGAAAATTCGATTAGGAAAAGAAATAGTTGCTCTCTACCATAGCAAATCCGCAGCTGACAAAGCCGCGCGTGAATGGCAAAAAGTTTTTAGCCAAAAAGAGAAGCCATCACAGATCGATGAAGTGTCAGTGTCCTCGCAGAATGTTGTTGATGTCTTAGTGGAAACTAAATTAGCAAGTAGCAAATCAGAAGCCAAAAGATTAATTGAACAAAAAGGGGTGAAAGTTGATGATCAAGTCGCCACAGAAGCAACTGAAATAAAACCCGGCCAATTAATCCAAGTTGGCAAACGGAAATTTCTTAAGATTAAATAATAAATTTTAAAACAACGCCTAAGATTTAGGCGTTGTTTTTATTTCAAGTTTGTGTTAGATTTTCCTGACAAGCCCGCACGGGCACGTCAGGAGGAGACATGAAAATTGAAGAGCTGGAAAGCCAGGTGATTGCGGAAGTGGACGCCCTGCCCGGCCATTTGGTGGGTGCGTTCAAGTTTACATTGAGGGATCGGATTCTGGCTCATTTTTCTGAGTACCGAGCCAGCCACAACGCCCATCCACTTGAATCCAAACCCGAGGGCTACAAGGACAGCGGTCGCACGGGTTCCCGTGAATTCATGCGCGACGGCGAGATCCGCTAGGTCGCCATGAGATCGCAGGAGAATTACATGGACATCACGAGCCGTTTGAAAGCCCGCGTTCGGCAGATCATGGTGCAGGAGATGTTTGTGCGAACCCCCGCTGTGGACAGGGTGCAGAGACGAATCGAACAAGCCATTGAGGAGGAGTTGGGGGTAGGAAGAGTCCACAATAAGGCCCTCGAAGCCAACTCAGTCACGGAAAGTGACCAGCCGGACCTGTACGGCCCGAGCGCTGTTCCTGGGTAGCTCGTTGTCGCAGGGGAGACGACCTATCTGCACGCGGATTAACCCAAAGGATAGCGTCCAATTCCTGCCCAAGCTATGGCTGCAGCATCAGCTGCATCATCTGGCTTGGGTATTTTTTTTAAGTTCAGAAGTTTAACCACCATGCTCTGGACTTGTTTTTTGTCCGCTTTGCCGTAGCCTGTCGCTGCAATCTTTACC
>DATJFX010000044.1:0-5660 GCA_035495465.1 Candidatus Methylomirabilota bacterium | reverse complement strand
AGCCAGGTCTAGGGATGCCATAAAGACGTCTTGATCAATGTCAAAAATCGTAAAGTTTACATTATCTGCGACTCGATCCTCCCCTATGGGTCCATTTAAAATCGCATTAGGGATTTTTTGCATGGAGCGAATTAATTCATCACGCAATTTAGAAATTTTATTTCCGACTTTTTGCCTATCCTCTAAGGTACCTAAAAGCTCTAAGGCTCGGACCATGCCAATAATCCCGGCGGTATTTTGGGTTCCAGGACGGAGACCGTATTCCTGTGCGCCGCCAAACATTAAATTTGCGATTTTCGTGCCAGATTTTATAAATAACGTGCCAATCCCCTTTGGTCCATAGATTTTATGGGCAGAAATAGTTAAAAGATCACAATGGAGCTTATCGACATTGCAATTTAAATATTTTGTGGCCTGAACGGCATCAATGTGATACATGATCCGCATCTTTTGTCGCATATTTACCTCAGACAGCAATTTTCCAATTTCTCGGACTGGCAAAATCGATCCGATCTCGTTAGACACAAAAATTGTAGAGATTAAGACTGTACTCTCGGTAATCGCGCGGATAACTTCTTTGGGGTCAATCAAACCGTCAGGTGTCGGGTTAATAAAACTAGCTTCAATGACTCCCCGTTTCTGTAATTCTTTTATCGTGTTATAAACGGATTGATGTTCCAGTTTCGTCGAGATGACATGAGGCTTGATCTGAAATTCTTTTATGTAATAGCTGACAATTCCCTGGATGGCCAAATTATTGGCTTCTGTTGCACCAGACGTGAAAATAATTTCCTGAGATTTGCAATTTAAAAATTTAGCTACTTTATCGCGGGCAAAATCAATTTCAGCCCGCGCTTCCTGACCTTTTATATGGGTGGAATTCGGATTGCCGAAAAATTTTAAGGCAAAATTTTGCATTTCTGCCGCGACTGCCTTTTCCAGAGGCGAAGTTGCGGCGTGGTCTAGATAAATTGTTTTCATTTGGTAGACTTTCTAAAGCCGGCTGCTATCGCCTCTTCTTCCGTATTGAAACATCGAATCGGTTTAGTGGTCCGATCGTAAAATGCATCTCCCGGCACGTGGTAAATCAAACTAGAAGTTCCTTTAATCAGGCCCACACAACTTAGAGGGCTTGAAGTGGTGGTTGTGGTAGGGTTAGTTACTGCTTCTGATTGAATACCCGCGACATTTGGGCTATAATTAGTAGGCGAAGTGAAAGCCTGCTCGACTTTAATTTCCGGTGCCGAATATTTAAATGCTGTAGCGCGGCCAATAGCAAAAGAGATCGCGGCAACTAGTAAGAAGCCGATTAAAATTACGATCTTTTGCTGATGAGTTTTTAGAAATTCCATATGCAATACGCTTTTGTCTTAGGGAGGGTATATACGCTATCTATAGCGGAACTGCTTAATGTTCTGGTTAATCTTGGTATTACCTATAAAGTCTTAGCTTGCTCCCCGGAAGTATTAGTGCTGGAAACCGACAAGCCTCTAAATGCTGAGGTACTTCAGCAGCGGTTAGGAGGGATCATTAAGATTATACGACTTTTTGATACTTTTCAAAAGAAGGGTAAAGAAGTCCCTTCTGCGGTTTTAACTAATTATTTTACATTTAAACGAATTAAAGATTATTTTCACGATTATTCCGGCAAGCGACAATTCGGAGTTTCCGTGTATACCCTCGATCCCCTGCTTCGACTTCATGATGAAGGAACACGGATCGCTTTTTTAATCAAGAAAGTTCTGCAGTCCCAAGCGCAAAGTGTTCGAGCCGTCCTGCCCCAATTTCCATCTCAGTCGCTTTCCTCAGTTCAGGTCAGTGAAAATCAGTTGCTACAAAAAGGTGCAGAGATAGTAGTGATCTGCGGCAACCAAAGAATTTTCGTCGGCAAAACCCTGGTGGTCCAAAACTATGAAGATTATGGACGCAGGGATTTCCAGCGGCCGGCGCGGGATGAAATCAATGGCATGATCCCGCCCAAAGTTGCTCAAACTCTTATTAATCTAAGTTTGCCCTTAAAAGCTTTAGATTATATTTTAGATCCTTTTTGCGGTTCTGGCACGGTCCTCCAGGAAGCAATTTTAATGGGATATAGAGCAGTTGGGGCTGATATTGAACAAAAAGCCATTGAAAACAGCGAAAAAAATTTAGAATGGTTCCGAAACCGGTACCATGTTCCGTTAAACCGCTATAAGTTGTTCAAATCCCACGCTGCTGAGATCTCTCTAATGCTTCCCAACTACAAAGTTTCGGCTATTGTAACTGAAGGAACCTTAGGGCCCATCTACGGCAAATTACCTAAAAAAAGCGAAATGCAAACGAACTTTAAAAACCTGAGTAAGCTTTACGACCAGGTCTTTAAAGAGTATCAAAAATTTCTAACCAAAGGCTCTAAAATCGTTATGTGTTTACCTGCTTATAAAGCTGGAATGGATTATGAATTTATGCCGGATCTTGACTTTGCCCTGAAAAATGGCTATACTGTTCTGGATCCATTACCTGATTTTCTAGCGGCAAAATACAAGTTTTTAAGGGTTACGCCTAGGAAATCTGTAGTTTATGATAGAAAAGACCAAGTAGTGGCACGCGAAATTATCATTTTCCAATACGGTGAAATTAAGCAGGAAACTGTAGTAGAATCCGTCCAGGCGGAGGAGACAGAATCCGAAGTTTAGCTAAACAATGGCACATAAGAAAGCCGGAGGCTCTACAGCCCTAGGGCGAGACTCCCAATCAAAAAGACTAGGTATTAAGAAATTCGGCGGCCAGACCGCTATTACCGGAAACATTATTGTCCGCCAACGCGGGACCAAGTGGCATCCAGGTAAGAACGTCAGAATCGGTACGGATGACACCATTTATGCCCTATCTAATGGGGTTGTAAAGTTTACCTCCAAGAAAGTAAAAGGATTTGACGGCAATCTTCACTTAAGAAAGTTCGTCCACATCCTTCCTGAATAATATAAAAAACCGCCCTTGAGGCGGTTTTTTATATGCTATTTCTTTATACTCGCTTTAACGAATTCTCTAAACAATGGACCTGGGGCTAGTGGTCGAGATTTAAATTCTGGGTGGAATTGCACGCCAATATAAAATGGATGATCAGCTAGTTCAACTATTTCCACTAACTGCTTATCAACTGTGGTACCAGATATTACTAATCCTTTTGCTTCTAGTTGCTTGCGATATTTGTTATTAAATTCATATCTATGACGATGTCGCTCTTCGATCTTACTCACACCATATACTTTATGCGCCAATGAGCCGGGTTTTAATACGCAGGTCCAAGAACCCAGTCGCATAGTTCCGCCATATTCTTTCTTCAGCATTTTTTTCTCTTGGTCAGGCATGATATGAATGGTTGGATTGGAAGTATTGAGGTCAATTTCCGTGCTATTGGCGTCTTTTAAGCCGGCAACGTTTCGAGCAAATTCAATGACTGCGATTTGCATCCCTAGACAAAGCCCAAGATACGGAATTTGATTTTCCCTTGCGTATCCGGCGGCCAGGATTTTTCCTTCAATTCCTCTTTTTCCAAATCCCCCGGGAACAACTATGCCATCAAAATCTGCAAGTTCCTCAGTCCCCTTTTTGGCTAAGCGTTCAGCATCCACCCAGGTAATATCAATTTCTGAGTTATTGTGAATAGCCGCAAGCTTTAAGGATTCCATAACGGAATAGTATGTGTCCTTCATGTCCAGATATTTGCCGACTAGCGCAATTTTTACTCGATGTTTTTTCTTGCCTTTAATCTTTTTTACCATGTTTGCCCACGCCATATCGCGCTTTGCCGTGGCTGGTAAATTGAGTTTTTCAATAATTAATTTATCTAGTTTGTATCCTTCCAGGATTAATGGGACTTCATAAATAGTCTGGACAGTTTCTAAGGGAATTACCGCCTTAGTCGGCACCCCGGCGAACATTGCGATTTTTGCAAGCTTGCCATTGCGCAACGGGTGTTCCGAACGACAAATAACAACGTCTGGCTGGATACCCATGGCCTGTAAATCATGCACAGAGTTTTGTAAGGGCTTGGTTTTCAGCTCCTCGGTAACCGCAAGATAAGGCACATAACCCACATGCACATACAAGACATTTTCGCGGCCCACATCGTAAATCATTTGGCGGATAGCTTCGATAAAATGCGTGCCTTCGTAGTCTCCAACTGTGCCGCCTATTTCGGTAATTAAAATCTCGGCCTTAGAATCTTTGGCTGCTTTTTTTATATGCTCCTTCACCTCATTGGTAACGTGAGGAATAACTTGGATTGTTTTGCCTAAGAATTCTCCTGATCGCTCTTTCTCTAAAATATTACGATAAATGCGTCCAGTCATAATAGAGGACATTTTCGTCATGTTTGTATCAATGAACCGTTCATAATGACCCAGGTCTAGATCCGTTTCCGCTCCATCATCAGTCACGAACACTTCGCCGTGTTCAGCTGGGTTTAAGGTGCCTGCATCCACGTTTAGATATTGGTCAAATTTCTGCATAAAAACAGAAAAACCGTGGGCCTTCAGAATGTTTCCTATGGATGCCGCGGTTACGCCTTTGCCAAGTCCGGAGAGGACACCACCAGTCACGAAGATGTATTTCGTGGCTTGTTTTTTTGTGGTCTGGGACTTTCTAGTTTTTTTCATAACTTTCTATATCTAATTTTACCTTAATTGTCTGTCCTGGCGCAAGTCGGATTAAAGCTTCCTGAGACCCAAGACTTTTGATCGGTTTCTCAATAACGATTTGATCTGGACTAATACTTAAATTCATCTTGGCATTAATGGCGTTAGCGATGTCCGTATTTTTTATCGCCGCGAACAAATGTTCCTTTTGGGCTTTCGCTTTTATGTTAAAAATTTTATTTTCAAGTTTTAACTTAAATTGCTCTATTTGTTCTTGCTGCCGCTTTAGTTTCGCTTGATGTTCGGCTTCTTCTTTCTGAACTTTTTGGAGCACAGCAGAAGTTGCAGGTAAGGCCAAATGCCGCGGAATTAAAAAATTTCTGGCATGTCCGTCAGAAACTTCTTTTACATCTCCCGCTCGTCCAAGTCCTGAGACGTCTTTTGTGAGCAATACTTTCATGGCCGTATTATATCTTCAAATACCTCCGCATGGCAATACCAGAAGCTAGCACTCCTAAGATAATGCCAGCTAAGAAATTTACGCCTAGAATTTGCCAGAAAAGTTTAACGAAAATGCCTTGACCGAGAGTGGTAATGGATAAGAACTGTTCAATCCGTCCGGATAACAGCGAAAGCAGGCCCAAAACGATCAGGGATGTGATAATTGTAGCGAAAATTCCGTACATCATGCCTTCGATCAGAAACGGCCATCTGATATACCAGTTGGTCGCTCCCACCAAGCGCATAATTTCCACTTCTTCCCGCCGATTATAGATAGTTAAACGAATAGTATTAAACGTAACCATGACCGTAACTACCATGAAAATCAGAGCCAGCAGGAGTCCGAACTTTGTGATGAAATCGATAATGCTGTGAAGTTTATCAATAACTTTTTGATTATCTCGAATAGTTTCAAAATATGGAGTGAAGCGGTCGGATTTTAGAGTATTATAAATCTGCGCATAATCAGTTAGATTATCAGCCTTTACGGCCAAGGATGCTGGGATAGGATTTTCCGAATCGCTAAATTCATTCAAAGTT
>DATJFX010000043.1:0-8930 GCA_035495465.1 Candidatus Methylomirabilota bacterium | reverse complement strand
CGACATTATCACCATAGAATCTATAGCGCAGATCCGTGCCGCCGGAGAAGTAGCGCATAGCCGCGGCCCATTCGCCATCCACACTTCCTGCACCACCGGCTTTCAGTTTGATTGCCGCAGCCAGAAAAGCATCCCGAATGTCCCACGGATTAGCCGTCTTGCCTGTGATAGCCATGACTTTGTCTTTGTAGCCCATCCAAGTAGAGGGGATAAACTGCGCCGGTCCCATGGCCCCGCCCCAGCCAATTCGATTGCCAGCTTTATCGCTCATAGGACAAGAGACTGGTGTGGTATTCGGGTCCATGCCCAGAGACTGGGTAATTGCCAAAAAAGGTTGAATGTCGCGATCCGGCTTCATGATCTGGGTATAGCTTTTGGTCGGGGGATCACCCGCGCGATTGCAAGTGCCTACGTTTTTTCCCAGATTTGATTCCTGTGTCAGAATTGCGAGCAGGAAGGCCGCGCGCACGCCGGTCTGCCCGGAAGCCCATTGGGCGATTTCCACGGCTTGGCCAAAAGTAATGTCATGAGAAATTCCGAGCAGGTCATAAAGCCGTCCGCGAATCTGAGCGGCCTGAGCCTGAGTATTGCTTAGGACGGCCTGATAATTTGCTTCCTGTCCTTTGGTTGCATTGAGTAAAGTATTCTGGTCATTTACCGAACTGGCTAGTTGCTGTTTTTGCAGCGCTTGGACTGATAAAAGATTATTCGCCTGATCCTGTTGATCTGCTAAGGCATCTTGTTCTTCTTTTAATAAATTATTTGCCTCAGCATTTTGCTGAACTAGATCGTGCAAGCTTTGGGAAATCTGGGAAGATGTTTCCAGTTCAGATAATACGTCGGATAAATTATCTTTGGATAAAAGCAGGTAGAGCAGGGAATAATCATCCTGCTGATAAATCACTCCCAGAAAACTGGAGAGTTTTTTTCGAAGTTCTACGATCTTCTCCGTATTGGTTTCTATAGTAGTAGAAGTATCCGCAAGCTTGGAATTTATATCCGCAATTTCTAAAGTTGTGGCTTGGATTTGCAATCCTAAAGTAGCCTGCTGTTTTTTTAGCTGGTTAACTTTATTTTGTAAAGTTTTTTTATCGCCTTGAATTTGATTCAGCTGTTGCTGATAAACAGCAATCTGTTTTTCGATTTCATCCAGTTGCTGTTGAAGTTCGGTTTTTTGCGCGTTCGTTAATGGCTGAGCTGTTTGAGCTAAGGCAGTAGAAAAAACCACAACTGTTAAGCAAGTGGCCAGAAATACTGTTTGTTTCCTTTTATTCCAAATCATCTTCTTTATTATAGCATTACTCTTAGGTATTGATAATTCATCACAATTTATGAAAATTTGATTAAATATTTAGGAAGGATTATTATTGAATGAGTGAATTTCCAGGAGGGGACTAAGCTATGCGATACGGCTTCTTATCAGCTGTTCTGTTTCCCGCCAAAGTTCTTCAGGTCATCCTGGGGGCGGCGGCATTGCCCATGTTCATGTTGGCCGCAGGGCTCGTGATCTGGGTCTATGGCTGGAACGAAGGACCGAAACTGCCCGCGCAGTTCAACGTCGGTTTCGGGCACTAGGCCATAAAGGCGGCACCTGTGCATTGGTATCTATGGCAAGTTCTTAGCGCGCTCGCCGCGCTCGTGTTTTTAACCTTCTGGTTATTCGGATGGGGGATCCGACGATCAGAGGAGAAGCAGCGAATTCGTTACGAGCAGCTCGTGGCGGATTGTTCGATTCGTTGGGGTATGGATCCCGCAGCAGTCAGAAAGCTGTTGGATAAGCCACATCAGCCAACCTACGAGAATTCGATATCGCCGCTATCGGGCTCGAACGAAGCTATATAGACTGGAAATTTTCCCAGTCTTTTTTTATTGATATTTGTTAGCAAATTTAGATCCACTTGACTCGACCTAGCGTAAACATTAAGGATTTGCTATACTAAATCACGTCACCTAATAACTATTAAGAAAGGACACATATGGCCAAAGGAATGACCAAGTCCGAAACCCTCAATGCGTTAGCCGAAAAGACTGGCAAAACCCGCAAAGTGGTCGGCGAATTTTTAGATGCAGTCGTTCAGCTCGCTTATGCTGAAGCGAAAAAGAGCGGCGAATTCACAATCCCTGGTCTCGGCAAGCTTTTGAAAAAGCACCGAGATGCCCGGATGGGACGCAACCCAGCTACTGGTGAATCCATCAAGATCCCAGCCAAGACTGTTTGCAAATTCCGTGTAGCAAAAGCTGCGAAAGACGCAATTTTGTCTTAATAAGAAGTTTTAAAAAATCCGTCATCTCTGACGGATTTTTTATTTATATAATTTGTATAAGGAAAAAAATAATAGGGGATTGACGGAAGCAATCAAATATGATATAATATATGTACATAGTGAATTTGATGGAAACTAAACAACAAATCAACTCAGCGAAATCCGAGTGAATCCCGCATTTTGGGCCTTGGCTTTTTATGCTTGTCTTGGCCAGACAAATTAAAATTGCTTTCCAAGTTTTTTGGAAATTAAACTAAATCCCGACACCAATTTTGAGAGATTAACTTATCCGCTAATTTATAATAGTTCAACGACTATAAATTATATGGTTAAAGTAGTTTGTCAAAATTGGTGCGGGATAAAGGTCGAGTTTGTCCGACACAGTATGTCGGACGGAGGGTCGGAAGGGGGTGAATGTAATGCCATATACTACAAGTAATTATTCCAACATAGTTGCTCAGTCGTTGAGCGATTTATATGTTCGTTTAATTAATTTCTTGCCTAATTTTCTAGTCGCGGTCATTATCTTGGTCGTGGGCTGGGTCGTGGCAAGTTTTGTCGCTAAAGTTTTAAAGGATGTTTTAAGATCTATAAAACTAGATGATTTAGGCGATAAATTAGGACTGGATCAAATAAGCAATCGAACGGGCATGAAAATGACCGTATCAGGTGCAATTGCTTGGGTCGTAAAGTGGTTCTTGCTCTTTGCGGTCTTCTTAGCTGCTGCTGATATCTTGGGATTGACTTCAGTTTCTGAATTCTTAAACCAAGTTTTGCTCTATATTCCGAACGTCGCCGCTGGTGCTGCAATTTTGTTGGTTGGTACTTTGATTGCCGGTTTCTTATCAAAACTGGTAAAAAGCAGTGTCCAAGCTGCCGGATTGCAATCAGCTGACCTTTTGGGTTCTGTAACTCAATGGGCCGTCATGATTTTTACAGTTCTAGCGACTTTGGATCAATTAAAGGTTGCTCAAGCTTTTGTTCAAACGCTGTTCACGGGCATTATTGCCATGTTGGCAATTGCCGGGGGACTTGCCTTTGGTCTAGGCGGACGCGATCATGCTTCTAAGGTCTTAGATAAAGTTGAAAAAGACATCAAGTCATAATTTTTTACATAGTTCTTTCCATCAAAAACTTCAAAGCCCCACTTCCAGTGGGGTTTTTGATTTCCTCTGGACAAAATCTAAAAAATTTGCTATAATGTATATAAGTTTGAAGTGTATTTGAAACAAAAACCAAAATAAAAATAAATATAGTAAATAAATGAAAACGAATTTTCGTTTTGCTCTTTTGTTGCTTGCTATTACGCTGTTTTCTGGGATGACTTCGACTCCTCGTCTTTTAAGCGTAAACGACATTCTCAATTTAGCTAATCACGATCGATCAGACAAAGGTTTGTCTCCACTCAGCTTAAATCCAGTCCTCAGCCTGGCGGCTTTAGCTAAGGCGCAAGACATGATCAATAATCGTTACTTTGCTCACACTAGTCCGGAAGGAGTAAATCCCTGGTACTGGTTTCGAGCGCTGGGATATAAATATACCTATGCCGGAGAAAACCTGGCTGCAGGATTTACAGATCCAAATGACTTAGAAAATTCTTGGATGAATTCACCCGATCACCGGGCAAATATTCTTTCGCCATTTTATGGCGATGTCGGTCTGGCTGTGGTGAAGGAAAATAATGTTAATATAATTGTCGAGCTGTTTGGCAGTAAAGCCAATCAAGTTAGCGTGAGGCAATAAGACCGGCAGGGCAGATAAGTTAAACCCAAACGCCATTGGCGTTTTTTAATTTTTTCTGGCATAATAAGTTTATGGAAACCCAGGCAAACGAATACAATATTGAACGCCCCAGGCATGGATTTAAAAAGATCCTCAGCCTGATCTTAGGACTTGTGCTGTTAGCTGTTGTGATTTTAGCGGTTTATTATTTTACGAAAATAAATAGTTCCGCTACTGCAGAAAGCCACTCTACGGAATTTAATGTGTCTAAGGGAAGCAGTTCAAAACAAATTGCGCAGAAACTCGATGAACAAAATCTTATCAGCAACGACTGGGTGTTTTTAGTTTATCTGACTTTACACGGAGCAAACGGAAAGATCGAAGCTGGTCAGTACCTGCTTGATTCCAATATGCCCATGACTCAGGTCGTAGAAATTTTAACTAGGGGATTAGTAGTATCCTCGGAAAAATCTCTAACCACGCTCGAGGGTTGGACGAACAAGCAAATCGCAGATTATTTGGTGAAAGAAAATTTGATTTCCCAAGCCTCTGACTTAGATAAGATTTTAGCCAGCGCTCAGTTTGATTTTAAATACAATGATGTGGTCAAAGGATTTAATTACGAAGGATTTTTATTTCCCGACACATATAGATTAGGCCGCGACGAAGGCGCAGATGTTTTGGTTCAAAAAATGCTGAAAAATTTCGAAAGCAAGTTTACGGATAAAATGTTTGCGGACATGCAAGCTTCAGGTAAGAATATGAAAGATGTAATCATCCTGGCCTCAATAATTGAAAAAGAAATTGGCCGGAACAAACCGAGTATCACAGACGAAGATCTTGTCACAATGCAGAAGGAGCGCGAACTTGCGGCTTCCGTGTTTTATAACCGTCTGAATATCGGCATGGCGTTAGAATCTGATGCCACTGTTAATTATGTCGTGGGTAAAACCGGCGGCGTGCCGACTTTAGCTGATGTTCGCACCAAATCCGCTTATAATACTTATCTGCAGCGCGGCTTACCACCAGGACCCATCTCAAACCCCGGAATTGGGTCAATTATGGCTGCTATTTACCCAGCCCAGTCTGACTATTTATACTTTATAAATAAAGCGGATGGGGAGGCAGTTTTCGCCAAGACACTAGCTGAACACAATGCGAATATCGCCAAGTACTTAAGGTAGGCCCTTGACCAAAAGGCTCCAATCGTTTATACTGTTGAAGAATTTAAATATCCAAAGACCGTAGCTGGCGCAGGCCTTAATCTGCTACGCAGGAAGAGAAGCTTTAATTAGCTTTTGAAACCGCGTCTTTGGATAGCGGATTTTTATTTATTAATACGAACAATTAAGTTTATGGCAGTCTCAAAAAAGGAAAAAGAAGCAAGTTTGCAAAATATTACGGACGCATTGAAAGACGCGAAGGGGATCGTGTTTTCGGAATACCGCGGCATGACCGTTAAACAACTTGACCAAGTGCGAAAGAATCTTCGAAAAGAAAATATCTCCTACAAAGTAGTGAAGGTTACATTGCTTAAAAAAGCATTGGCAGCACTTGGGATCAAATCGGATGATTTGAAATATTCTGGCCCTTTAGCAGTAGCTATTTCCAAGGATGAAGAAACTGCTCCCGCAAGAATTTTAAAGGGCATGGTAAAAGAAAATCCGCAGATAGTTTTCGACGGTGGGATTTTCAATAACGAATTAGTGGGAGTGGATATGGTAAACAAGTTGGCATCTATTCCGTCTAAACAACAGTTGCTCACACAATTTGTTTACGTGCTTTCTGGAAATGTCAGAGGATTGATGTACGCGTTAAATGCAATTAAGGATAAGAAAGGAAATTAAAGGTCGACAGAATAGTTAGTAATTAGTAAATAAGTAATTATAAAAAACATATGAGTAATTTTGACAATATTATCGCAGAGGTTGAAAAAATGACAGCGCTCGAACTTTCTGACTTGGTAAAAGCTTTGGAAGAAAAGTTTGGAGTTTCTGCCGCAGCTCCAGTTATGATGGCTGCAGGTGGTGCAGCCGGGGGAGCTGCTGCCGAAGAGAAGACTGAATTTACAGTTGAACTTACGGATGCTGGTGCGAACAAGATCAATGTAATCAAAGTCGTACGAGAAGCTACAGGCAAAGGTTTGAAAGAAGCCAAAGACTTGGTAGATGGCGCACCAAAACCAGTTAAGGAAAATATCGCTAAGGCCGAAGCTGAGGAATTGAAGAAAAAGATTGAAGAAGCAGGCGGTAAGGTAACGTTGAAATAATTTTTTACTCGGTCGGGTTTTAGCACCGTAAAAAATCTACATTTGTTGTTTGCCTTTATTGTGGATTTTTTACTCACGCAGCGGTTTCGTGATCGAAACCCGCTGAGTGTGCTAAAACCCGACCTCGCTATAAATTATTTCGATAGGGAAGGGGAAAAAGTCACGGATATGTCCGTGATTTTTTGTTGCTCTTTACAAAATCTGAAAAATCTGCTATAATATATGTAAGATAAAGTTTTAGAAGTCGAAACCAAAATCAAAAAACAATTAAATATTAGGAATCTACGAGAAAATCTCGTTTATTTCTTAGTTTGTGCATGAAAACGGATTATAAAAATCTGAACCTATTTGACGCCTCGGCAGTGGCGGTTGCTTTGATAGGAATTTGTCTGATCAGTACCTTAGTTTTTTTCGGCCTGCCAGCGAAGGACCAGGACAATGTCACGAAGGCCTTGAGCATGTTTGATCTGCACGATGAAGCCTTGCAAGAGGTTTCAGCAGTGGAGGGGATTTTTAATATTTCGAATAATTACATGGACCAATTTTATATCGCGTTTTCTGAAGTCGCGATTATGCCCGCTGAAATTTTTACCGTTCCAGCGTCCGCAAAAACGGCATGGAATAATCTTCTGGCCTATGCGGATGTGGTCGGCGAAACTTACCGGGAAAATAATTCTTCCAGCACACAGTATATTGCCGCTGACAATGGCGAAGTCTTGGGCGCGATGATTGTTTCGGGGATTGATTCTCTAAATTTTGATCAAGATCAAATTAATCCGGATGCGTTTTCGAGTGAGAATGAATTAGTTTTACCATATAGTTTTAATGCTCCTAGCTGGGACTTGTTCAGGCCGCAGCAAAATTTATTTACGATATCTATCAATAATTAATCTAAAACCACTCAGCTCTTAGAGCCGGTCGGTAGTGGTAAAAATTTATGAAACAAAACACAAACACAAAAACCAAAAAAGTTAGCGTTTCCAAAACTAAAAAAACTAAAATAAAAACTTATCCTTCGCATTACTTAGCCATCGCAATCATAGCGACATTATTTGTGGAGGGTATGCTCATCGGGTCGGCTCATGCCGCAGACTGGCAACAAGGTTCCAGCATCTTGGATATGACTGCAGGTATTTCTCAGACTACTCAAGACACCCTGGATATTTTCCAGCCGGTGATCGAAGTCGCTCAGGATGTAAATGAATTCTATCAGCAATCTGCAACTGAGATGACCAAGCTTTTGGATTTATCCGGATCAGTTTCGGATTTATCGGAAGCGACAGATGGCATCGCGGAATTTTATAACCAAGCCGCCACTCAAATGACTGACCTCTTGGACGTATCAAATGTCAGTACGTGGCCAGCAATAGTATCAGGAATTTCAATTGAACGACATTAATTTTTTTAAGGGCAGATGCATATAAGCGCGCAAAAAGTTTTTTTGAGCCTTTCAGCATTCCTTTTGGGGATGGGGCTTTTTATTTTTTTCCCAAATTCCTCTGCTAACGTTTTGAGTTTCCAACATCAAGCTCAAACCAGCCTGAGTATCGCCTGGCAGCAGACGATCGGAGATCAGCCGTACTTTGCAGAAGTCGGGGATGTGATCGATGGAGTGGCGTCTTTTTATGACCAAGCTACGAATGCTACTATTGCCATGCTAAGCATGCCCGAGGCAGACCAAGATCTAGCCGCGGTATTCAGTAAAACTTATCAACTCTTAGCTCATAGCTTAGATAAGCCCAATACAGCAGTGGCTTTAAATGAAAATATGGTAAATCCTGCGGACTTTATGACTCAGGAACCTGTTTTTAATATTATTCTGGATAAAACTCAGAATGTATCGGCAAAGCCTGAAGTCTCTGGGGAAGAAATTACTGTTTTCCATAACTCATCTGAGGTCGTCAATCTGGAAAATCCTTGGTTTACGGCCATGGATGCCATGACTGGCCAAAAGTATTGCATGGCCATTTATAATGGCGAAGTAAATAAGTATCTGGGCGAGTGTAAAAACGACTACCACTAAAAAACCCAGCTTTAAGCTGGGTGTTGATTTACTTGCATCTTCCTGCTCCGGGCAGGATTTTTTAATAAGTTATTCGGAGAAGTTGATTATCATCTAAAAGATAAAGGCTTCGCTGGGCCTCATCTACAGATAACTCTTCCGGGGTAGTGGCAGTAGGAAAGGAAATCTGATTAAGCAAGGCTCCAGTTTTGTTCAGGATCACTACGCGTTTTTTATTGGCTTCCAAAATATATATATTTCCTGCAACAAAAATTCTCGTCCCATTGCTGATTTTATCAGTCATAGGCGGAAGCGGAAAGGCTAGTGCGTTTCCATTGGTAATTTTTGTAACGCTGTCAGCGGAGAGCAAATAGATATCTTTATCAATAGCAAAATCCCGTATTTGGGAATAATCTCCTCTGGCTATAACTGTTGTGGTGAATTTACCTTTTATATCAGTAATTTTTATAATTTGGCCGTTTTTAGTATCCAGGGCGTAGAGATTATTATTGTAGGTTTGGACCTGAATGATATTATCATTCGGCAAAGCTAAAACGGGCTCGAATTGTTTTAAGCCTTCATCGATATGATAAACAGTATCAGCCGTGGTAACTACGACGCCCACGGGCTGCCAGTAACCAATTGAGGTGATGCCGGTTTTTAGGCTATTTAA
>DATJFX010000042.1:0-4593 GCA_035495465.1 Candidatus Methylomirabilota bacterium | reverse complement strand
TGAATTTTGTTTGGCATTTTTTTGAGCCACTGCCAAAGCCTTTTTCGAAATATCTGAAGCGAAAAATTTGTTCCCACTTATACCTAAAATTTTCGCTAAACTTATGATGATAGCACCCGAACCGGTGCCGATATCTAGAATTTTTATATTTTTTTGCGATTTTGCTTTATCCAAAACTAATTCCACTAACCCTTCTGTTTCAGGTCTGGGGATCAAGACATTTTTATTTACAAATAAGCTTAACCCAAAAAATTCTTTTTTATTATTTATGTAAGCTACTGGCCAGCCCTTGATCCTTCGATTTAGCCGGATTTTAAATTCTCGTTCCAGTTTCGGAGATAGAATTTGATCTGCGTGAGTAAATAAATATTCTTTGGGCTGATCCAGTAGATGCGATAAAAGCACTTCCGCATCTAAAAGAGGAGAAGTGCTTTTTGATTGGGACAGTTTTTGTGTCGCGAGATTAAGCAGTTGCTGAATTGTCATTTGGCCGCAGCTTCTAACTGTCTTTTTTGGTCCTCCGCAATCATAGCCTCGGTAATGGGACCTAAGTTTCCTTCCATAATAGTTGCGATTTGGCTAAAGTTGGCATTAATGCGGTGGTCAGTAATTCGGTCTTGAGGGAAGTTATAGGTTCGGATTTTCTCCGATCTGTCTCCGGTGCCGATTTGGGATTTTCGCTTGTCGCTTAATTCTTTTCGCTTGCGCTCTTGGTCCAGGGCGAGGAGGCGAGCGCGCATGATATTCATGGCTTTTTCCCGATTTTGAGCTTGGGATCGTTCATCCTGCATGACCACTTGAGTCCCAGTAGGAATATGAGTTAAGCGGACGGCAGAATAGGTTGTGTTTACAGATTGGCCGCCGTGGCCTGAGGAAGTTGTGGCTTCCATTTTTAAGTCTTTCGGATCGATTTTAAAATCCACTTCTTCGATTTCCGGCATGACAGCCACAGTTACGGTGGAAGTATGAACGCGCCCTGCTTTTTCTGTTTCGGGTACTCTTTGTACGCGTTGGACTCCGGATTCGTATTTAAATTTCGAAAAAGCGCCCTTGCCGAGAACTTCAAAAATAACTTCCTTAAATCCGCCGATAGAGTTCCGACTAGAGGAGGCGATAGCGATTTTATAGCCTAGTTTTTCCGCATATTTGGAATACATACGAAATAGCTCTGCTGCAAATAATGCAGATTCATCACCACCGGCCCCGCCCCGGATTTCCATGATCGCGTTTTTTTCATCAAATGGATCTTTCGGAAGCATGGCTACTCGTAATTCTTCTAACAGCTTACTTTTTTCAGATTCTAGTTCTGGTAATTCAGTTTGGGCGATTTCTGCCAGCTCTGAACCCTCTGCAATCATTTTTTCATGATCAACTATTTCACTTTTAACTTTTTCTAAACGATCAATTTTAGCAACCAATGGTAAAAGCTCAGCTTGTCGCTTACCAAGTATTGCCATTTCTTTAGGATCTGTAGTTTGGCCTAGCTTTTCCAAATTCAGATCATATTCTTTTTTCAGGTGAGAGTATTGAAGTTCCATAAAAGGTTTATAAGTAACTAAAAAGACGCCACTAAAGATATTATATCTATTGGGCGTCTTTTTGGATAGTTAAGCAGTTTGAAGCTTCTTGGCGATTTTCTTGGATTTAAGTTCAGAGGATTTGCCAGCGCGCTTTTTGAATTTATCAATAGTTCCGGCAGCATCAATCAAGTTTTGTTTGCCAGTATAAAATGGATGGCAATTATAGCAAATTTCAACATGCAGTTCTTGTTTGGTAGAACCGGTAACAAACTTATTGCCGCAGGCGCAAACGACCTTCGCATCGGCAAAATAGGTTGGATGTAAGTCTTTTTTCATAGCCCACAAATACTAACACAAACTCAGATATTAATCAAGGGCCTTGCTTTACTAGGTAGTTTATGTTAGAATCTTTGGGTCATTAATCATACATGTTTCCCGATATATTTAGGGCCTGTTTCTAAGGATCAAGACAATGAACCTTGGAAATCCTAAAATAGATGACGGAAACAGAAGTAGTAAGGATCATAAGTTTATGAAACCCATCGTATTGATGGATATGCTTAAAGCGGGCGTGCATTTTGGACACAAAAAGTCTTTGTGGAATCCCAAGATGTCTTCTTATATTTTCACGACTCGCAATGGTATCCATATTTTAGATCTAGAAAAGACCCGCACGAAACTAATCCAAGCTTTAAATTTTGCGAAAGATACAGCAGCCCGCGGCGGCACGATATTGTTTGTAGGGACGAAAAGACAAGCTAAAGATGAAGTCCGAAAAGCTGCTGAAAGCTGCAACATGCCGTATGTCGTTACTCGCTGGCTCGGCGGAACATTTACCAATTTCCGAACCATCCAGCGAACAATTAAGAAAATGGAACGACTGCAGAAAATGGTAGAAGATGGAGAAATTAAGAAATACACGAAAAAAGAACAGCTAATGATCCAACGCGAAATTGAAAAAATGGGCACGTTCTTTTCTGGAATTAAGGATATGAAAAAATTGCCAGAAGCGATTTTCGTCCTCGATGCCAAGTACGACCACATTCCAGTAGAAGAAGCCCGCCAAACCAAAGTGAAAGTTATCGGTGTAGTAGACACAAATGGCGATCCAACCAAAGTAGATTATATTATTCCATCCAATGACGATGCGATCAAAGTTATCTCATATATGGCTCAAGTTATGGCGGATGCTGTAAATGAAGGTCGCGCAAACATGGCGGCTAATATCATGACTCAAACTGAAGGCGCAGCAGTCGCGAAATAAAAATTAGAATTAGTTAGCAGGAGAAATCATATGAAAATTACAACCGAAGACGTAAAAAAACTTAGAGAAGCCACAGGAGCGGGGATGATGGCTGCAAAAAAAGCTTTAGAAGAAGCTGAAAATTTTGAGGATGCGGTAAGTTTGCTGCGCAAAAAAGGCCATGCCTCACTCGCTAAAAAATCCGACCGCGTAGCGAAGGAAGGTATTGTCGTCTCTTATATTCACGCTGGTGGGAAAGTGGGCGTCATGCTTGAACTTAATTGCGAAACGGATTTCGTGGGCCGCAATGAAGAGTTTAAGGAACTGGCCAATGAAATCGCTCTCCATATCGCCGCAGCATCTCCTTTATACGTATCTCGCGACGAAGTGCCGACCAATGCAATTGATAATGAAAAACAGATTTATCTTGAACAGATCAAAGACAAGCCGGCTAATATGCAAGAACAGATTATCGCTGGCAAACTCGATAAATATTATGAACAGGTCTGCTTGCTGGATCAGGCATATGTGCGAGATCAAGATAAAAAAATCAAGGATTTAATCGCAGAAAAAGTCAGCAAACTCGGCGAAAATATTCAAGTTCGCAGATTTGTGCGATTTGTCTTGGGAGGGGAATAAATGTTCTGGATTGAGATAATTGTTCTGGGAATATCGCTGCTAGTTATCATTAGCTTGTTTTTGAAGAAACTTGGAGAGCTAAGCCAGAAGCCAGTGGTTCGTGTCTCCATCGGTAACCCCACAACTCAGTCTCATATTTGGCCGTATGTGAAAAAAAAGTTAGGAGTGGTGGGAAATCATCTTTGGCATTTTATCTTGGAAGCGAAAGATCTGAGGCCGCCTGCCACTAAAACTTTTCAGAATCAAGTAGAAAAAGTAAAAAATGCTTTTCGTATCCGCATTCGTACTTCTGAAGCGGATCCGGTATGGCTTCCGGAAGCAGCTGAGCTGGCCACGCCCGCAGTAGTGACCCGGAGTCCGGAAGATTTATATCTGGAGGCGATAAAGAAAAACCCCAACGACAAACATGCTTATGAGGCCTTGGGCAGACTCTATCTCCAAAACAAAAATTTTGCCGATGCTGCTCAGACTTATGAGTTTTTAATCAAACTTGATCCAAATCAAGATGTTTATTGGAGTAATTTTGGTCTAGCAAGCTACTCGCTGAAAGAATATGGAAAAGCCGCTCATGCCTATGAAAAAGCTCTGGGCTTTAACAGCAAAATCGCGACCCGATGGATTAATTTGTCTTTATGTTTCGATGCTCTCCACGATTACGGTAAAGCAGTAAGGGCTTTGATCCAAGCCATAGAACTTGATAAGCTTAACTTAAATTATCTCATGATGCTGGCTGAAGAATATCTGAAGATTCCCAACAGTATCCGCGCTGAGGAAGTCCTGGAACAGATTTTGGCAATTGAACCGACCAATAGGCAAGCGCGGGAAAAATTAATGCGGTTAAAGATATAAAAAAATCCATCAGCTGATGGATTTTTTTATGGTGGGCAGGATAGGATTCTTGATCATCGCTGAGGCGATGATGTACAGCCCAGCGCTGAACGCTCCAAATAGTCGCGTTCATCGGCGCTCGACTGCGGCTGATGCCTTGTCTCGCTGCTGGGCGTTCGAATCCTATCTATAGAAAAAAGCCTGATCCGAAGATCAAGCTTTTTTCTGGTGGGCAGGATAGGATTCGAACCTATGAAGGCGCAAGGCCAGCTGATTTACAGTCAGCCGCGTTTGACCACTTCGCTACCTGCCCTCGTCGCAGTTGGTCGACACTTCGCAAATCGCCGCCCAGAAAACGCCAGG
>DATJFX010000041.1:0-3783 GCA_035495465.1 Candidatus Methylomirabilota bacterium | reverse complement strand
ACTTGGGTGCCTAAGACATTGGTTTTCACAAATTCCGCCGGACCTTCGATGGATCGGTCCACATGGGTTTCCGCGGCAAAATGTACAATCACATCTGCCTGCCCTACTAATTCATCCACAATTCCTGGGTCTATAATATCGCCTTTTACAAACTTATAGTTAGGATTTCTTTCCAAGCTTTTCAGATTTTCCAGATTCGCCGCGTATGTCAGTTTATCTAAATTAATAACTTCGACGCCAGAATATTTGTCGAAGAGATAATGAATAAAATTACTACCTATAAATCCTGCTCCGCCGGTAACAAGATACTTCATAAGTTCTTCTTTATAAACTCCGCGATTTCAGCCCGGCTTTTCGGTTCGCTCTCCATATGAGGCCAAGGTTCCAGACCATCTTTCGCAAACCGCGGGATAAGATGAAAATGTAAATGAAAGACGGACTGGCCTGCAGCTAAACCATGATTGGTGCTGATATTTATTCCCTCAGCCACCATGGCGCGCATCACGCCCTGGGCCAGCTTTTTAATTTTCGGAATCATAGCCTCCAAGACTTCATCATTGGTGCTTAAAAAATCATCTGAATGCACTTTCGGCACCACCAATGCATGTCCTCGAGAGACTGGCCGAATATCCATAAAAGCGACGACATCTTCGTCTTCATAAATTTTATCTGCAGGCACTTCTCCGGCTATAATTTTACAAAAAATACAGTTTTCGTTAGTTTTCATTTGGTTAAATATTTGCTTAATGCTGTTTGTAAATCTTCGGCAATAATATTGTGAGTATTATCTATAACCAATCCCACGACATGTCCGGTCAAATTTACTATCGGTCCGCCGAAATAATCCGAGTTAACAGTTGCATCTGTCGATATCTGAGGGTTAGCGAGTTGATTGGCCAGACTTTGGGTGATTAAGGCTGACAAGGCTTCATGTTCAAACTTTATATTACTCCGGCCAATGAAAATCACTCTTTGACCGGTTTCCAATTTCGCAGCCGGATCTAGCTGTGCCGTGGGCAAACCGGAACTTTCAATAGCTAAGACGACTAAGCCATTTTTCACATCTTGGTCTTTTACCGATGCGGGAAAAGTATGTCCGTCATTGATCACCACATTAAATTGGGTTTGTTTCTGGGTTACGGACGAAGCTGTAAAGATCAAGCCGTCCCCAGTCATCATTATTCCGTTGCCTAAAAATTGAGGAGCTGCACCCGCGGTATAAATTCCCACCGTGATGTTGCCGGATTGCTTAATCAAATCAATTACGTTCACGCCTTCGTTGAGCTGGACTTCTTCGTGGCGATTGATCACAATCGGAGAATTAGTCACGAGACTATTCAGCCATGTAAACCCAGTTGCCGTGGAAATTTTCGGCAGCGCCCAACGCGTGAAAAAAATAGTACCGATTGTCCCAACAATAAACGAAATTAAAATTACAATACTAAGTTGTTTTATATTCATAAGCTGATTTATATCCTTCTTTTTTAAGTAACCTTAATTTCATTTTCATTCCGCCTCGAGCACTGTATCCTCCCATATCATTATACCCTACCACTCTGTGACATGGGATAATAGGGGCATCTTGGTTGTATTTCAGGGCCATACCGACTGCGCGAGCGGCTCTGGGTTGGCCGATCTTTTTCGCCACTTCGCCATAGGTTAAAACCTGTCCTTCCGGAATTTTTAAGATAGCCTTATAAACCTTTTGCTGAAACACTGTATATTTTGTCCAGTCAATTTTTTTTCCGGCAAAGCCGGATCCCGCTCCGCGGGACATATTCATTTTCATATTACTTTAGCGGGTGCCAGGTGGCGGTTAAAAGCACTAAGATTAAGACAAATAAAACTAAACTGGTCTGCCAATAAATTTTTGCCCGGCTTAATTTTCCGAAAAATGCGGAAAATGCAAATAACCAGATCAAATAAAAAATGCAGAATAATACAAAGGCGTTAATTAAAAAATGTGTCGGCCAGAAAGATAAGCCCCACGCTGTTTCGGTAGTTACCATAGCCAACAAAATATAAAAATATTTTTTTGCAGGCAGAGAGAACCCGGCAAATCCTTGGATGGCAAATAAAAAGGTGGAACCGAATACTCCGAGGATTAAGAAAAAAATCGGCAATCTGACATAGAGCTGGACAGCAAATAAACCCACGTACCATCCAAAAACTGAAAATAAAAAAATATTTTGCAGAAAATGGCTCTCGTGCCCCAGCTTCATTTCTAGAAAATATAAAACTAGAGAAGCTAAACCTAAAAATACTATCTGAACTTTAAAATTTGCTATGACTGCGAATACGCAAGTTACTCCTATCAGGTAAATTATAGGTAGAAGTAAATGCGGCCAGGTGAAATTTAACCTCTTATAATTTATGGCCAAGGATGCCAGGATCATGAAAACCACAGCAGCCAACAGAATATAATGATAATTCCGGCTGCCGAAGAATGTCAAAAACAGCAAAACTGCCAAGGTTAACGAAGAAATTCGATTGAACATTGCCCACTAATAGTACCAAAAAAGCCTTGAAAAATCAATCTGTAGCAGCTGAATTTTTTTGCGTAAAAAAGAGCCCAATACCGGATCCTATCACAATGATAACCGCGATGACCTGATCAACTCTGATCCCGTGAATAAAAAAACTGTCAATCCGAATTCCTTCGATAAAAAAACGAAATATGGAATAAGTAAATAAATAAGTTAATACCAATGTGCCCGTTTTCACTTTGCCTACCATTTTTTGCAAAATGAAAAATACTATTAAGTCGGCCAAAGCCTCATATAAAAACGCGGGATGAAAATAATTATAATTGGAAAGCCCGGCCGGCCGGTACTGCGGCGCCACGAACATTTTCCAAGGAAGATTAGTAGGAATGCCGAATGCTTCTTGATTGAAAAAATTGCCAAATCGGCCGATGGCCTGGCCTAATGGCAACCCTAAGACTACTAAATCTGCCAAAGTCCAAAAACTATAAACTCTTTTTCTCGTAAAAAAGTAGGTAAAAATTATTCCAGCTAAGACGCCGCCATAAATCGAAAGGCCGCCGTGCCAGATTTTATAAATTTCAGACAAATTTTGGCTATAATAGTCCCAGCTAAATAATACATAATAAATTCGGGCGCCGATTACTCCAATAATCACTGTCCAAAAAGTATAATCATCGATGTCGGAAATACTGATGCCGAATTTCCAGGAATTTTTTCGAATCACCAAATACGCTGCGACAATGCTTGCGGCAAATATCAAACCATACCAACGCAACATTAAAGATCCCACCTGAATTAATGGATTAATCACGATCCATCCTTTAAAGCTTGGGATAAATATAAAATAAGTAAGGATGATAAATCCTACTACCCCAATTGTCCAATAAATTTTCTTCATTTTGGAAAATTAAAAGAGAGCCGCTTGTCTTTGGATAGGCTTTCGGGCCGAAGGTTCTGGAAAAGCGATTTTTATTTCTTTGGTTTCGAAATAGTCTTTAAATAAAAGCTTGCCGTATTTCCCCACATAATCATACAGTTCTTTCGTGATCCGAACATCATCCAGACAATATTTCTTCAATTCTTCGATTTGTCCCAGTTTATAATATTTTAAAGCCTGTAAGCCATCGCCGGATTTTCCTGCCCCAAGATTCGCTTGCGCCAAATTATCGAGTTTTACTCGGTGGCCAATCATTTTTTCAACTTCTTCCAATATGTCCAAAGTCGGCAATTCTGCGATTTTATAATTTAAATACGGCTGAAGAACCGGATAATCGAAATTTTTTATGTTGAAACCAAT
>DATJFX010000040.1:0-16938 GCA_035495465.1 Candidatus Methylomirabilota bacterium | reverse complement strand
GTTCGTCTTTCGTAATTTTGCCCGTATAGCCCGTAAGATGAGTAAAAGCTAAAGGATCTTTGTAATCCCGAATCGGATTATTTTCCACGACAAAACCTTTATAATTTTCCTGTTTGCCGATCAAAACCAAAGCCTGGTCCTTCGTGATATCTTCGGCCAAAGTTTGGGCTTGGTAAGAATCAAAATTCATATTTTTTATAATATCTAAAAGCTCATCGTACGGACGATTTAAGATTTGGCTGACTTCAGTTAAAATCTGGGTAAATTCTTCTGGGTCTTTCGAAAGATCTGCCGGCACCACGTCTACTTCAAAACTGGGAGTATTGGCAACAATGGTCTGACCGTTGCGATCCAAAAGCAGGCCCCGTGGCGCTAAGACGTACTGAACTCTGAGTTTGTTGCCTTCAGCCAGGGATCGATATTCTGAACCGTGAACGATCTGTAAATTAACGATTCGAATGCCTAATACCAAAAGCCCCACGACCATAAGAGTTCCTAACACCCGATAATTTAAATGATCTCGCTCATCATCCAATACTTCGGCATCCTTATCGTCCGAGTCCAAAAAAGCTTCGTCAAAATTTAGATTTTTAGAACGTTTAATTTTTTTTCCGGTATTGAAATTGGTTTCAAATGGATTGGGCATTGGGCTTGGTAATTTTTTGGGTTAGTTTTTCGATCCACAGATAAACCTGAAGCACTGGGTAAGTAAATACTAGATTAAAAATTAAATTTTTCGCTAAATCCATAATTAGCACGCCTTTTACATCAATCAAATGCCTAGAGCCAAAAAATGAGAAAAATTCAGTGATACCAATCATCAGAATATAATAAACCAAAGTCCCAGCCGCTACGGCAGAAAACAAGATCAACATATTCGGCTCTTTAGTAAGGATATTGTGCACTATAAAATATAACAATAAAAATACTAAGACGAAAGCAATGGCAAAAACTCCATCAGGAAGGCCTGATAAAATATCTAAGACAATCCCCGAACCCAATGCTAAAGTCAGCCCAAAATTAAAACTTGCAAACAACAAACTGACAACTACCAATACTAAAGGGAGGTTCATAGGCAGCAATCGAAAAGGCGCTAAGATCGCGGTTTGGATCAGAATTAGAATAATTATTGTAAAAAACCAAAGAATTATTCGTCTCATTGAATTGCAAATAAAAATCTTAAATTGCGTAAATCCGCAGCCGGAGAGACATAAGCTTTTTGAAAAAGATCCGTGGCATTCGAACGAAATGCTGACACCTGGCCAATCAGAAGGCCTCGGGGATAATCATCTGACAACCCGGAACTGATCACGGAATCACCTGACTTGATTAATTCGTTTTGAGTAACGAGATCAAGCAGTAAGCTAAGCCCGTGTTCGCCGCGCAAAAGCCCCCTGGCTCCAGAATCCACCACCTCTGCATTGACAGTGATAGAAGGATCGGTAATCAAAGTGACTTCCGCGGAGTCGTTGTAAAGTTTGGTTATTTTACCCACCAGGATTCCAGGCGAAACTACAATGGGTTGATTAACCTTAAGTCCGGAACTTTGTCCTTTATCGATCGTGATGGTTTGCGTAAAACCCGTGGGATCTAAAGTTAAAACATTTACAGCTAGTAGATTAAAAGTTGACTGCTGTTTAAAATTCAAAGCTTTACGTAAAGCGGAATTTTCATCTTGAGCTGATTTGAGTCTCGCGTTCTCAAAAGATAATTGGTCTACGGTTTGATTTAGTAGAGCATTATCATGAGCCAAACGTTTGATGGTAAAAATTGTGCTTAGCCCGCTTTTTACGTCATTGGATAAATTACTTACCCGCGTTTCTATAAACCCAAATCCTTCTAAGAACCAATTTTTAAAAAATGTAATATAGCCAGTAGCATCTAAAATAATAAAAAAAGCTAAGATAACGAAAATTGTAAAAATCTTAGCAAAAGTTTTAGTATAAATAAAACGCATACTTCCCCTTATCTTGGTATTTGTTCAAATTCCGTCAAAACCAACATATCTCTTAAAGTATTTAAGTCTTCTAAAACTATCCCCGCGCCGCGAACTACAGCTGTGAGTGGATCGTCCGCAATTTGTACTGGCATATCTGTTTCGTTGGCAATCATTTTATCCAGTCCCCGCAGTAGCGCACCGCCTCCGGCCAAAGTAATGCCACGGTCCATAATATCAGACACTAACTCCGGTGGCGTTTCTTCTACTACCGATTTGATGTTATTTACTATTGTTCGAACCGATCGCGCGATTGCGTGGCGAACCTGTTCATCAGTTATTGTAATTTCTTTGGGTAGTCCAGAAACTAAATCTCTTCCGCGGATCTGGGTTTTGGTCCGTTCTTTGTTAGGAATTGCAGTGCCGATTTTAATTTTCACCTCCTCAGCCGTTCGTTCGCCTAAGAGTAAATTAAACTCATCGCGTGCAAATTGTATAATATTTTCATTCATTTCATCTCCGGCTACTCGGAGACTTCGCGATACTACAATACCCCCTAAAGAAATCACAGCAATTTCCGAAGTGCCGCCACCAATGTCCACTATAAAGTAGCCGGCGGGATCCTGCACCGGAAGTCTGGCGCCAATTGCGGCAGCCATAGGCTCTTCGATCAAATAAGCCATCCGCGCGCCTGCATTTAAAGTCGCGTCCTGAACAGCTCTTTTTTCTACTTCAGTTACACCTGACGGAATCCCCACGACTACCTGCGGCCGGGATAAAAAACCAAAAGTCGCCTGATTAACCTTTTCGATAAAATATCGAAGCATGGTTTCCGTAATTTCAAAATCCGATATCACTCCATCCACAAGCGGCCTGTGAGCTACAATATGCGCCGGGGTTCGACCGACCATGCGTTTAGCTTCATCACCAATCGCTAAAATCTGTTTGGTTTTTTGATTAATAGCCACGACTGATGGCTCATTAATAATAATACCCTTGCCTTTTACATAGACAAGAGTATTGGCTGTACCCAAATCAATTCCGATATCTTTTGAAAATTTGTCGTAAACAAAATCTAGAAGTGCCATGTGAGGGAAATTACTTGCAAATCGGATTTTTGGTTTGGATTTTTTATTTATTATGTTGGCCCTATAGTGAAGTTCAATTTTCTTTCGGCGTCAGCCGATCGAACTTCTACTACCGGGTTTTGAGGTTTTTTGGCAGATCTTTAATTTTGATAAGTGTAGTTTTTTCAGAATTTCGGTATTTTATTTCCACTGCATCTTCATTTAAAGTCTTATCTGAGACTAAGATTCGGATCGGTAAGCCGATCAAATCACTGTCTGCAAATTTCGCGCCAGGCGTCGCATCTCGTTGGTCATATAGTACCGAAAATCCTTCCTTCTGTAAAGTTTCATACAATTTTTCAGAAGATTTGGAGTCTTTTGCGATATTGATCAAATGTAAATCAAACGGTGCGACGCTTTCTGGCCATAAAATTCCTTTTTCATCATGAAATATTTCAACCAGTGTCCCCATCAGTCGGCTTATACCTATACCGTACGACCCTAAAATGACTGGTTGGTTCGCTCCGGCTTGATCTTTATAATACAAACCCATTTGTTCAGATTTTACCGAACCGAAATTAAAGATATTGCCAGTTTCTGACGCTTTCACTTCTTCTAAATCCGCCTTTTTTAATTTAAGTTGATCTAAAACTTCGGCTGTTAAAACCTCTTTATTAACCGCGATTTTTTTCTTCCGATCTAGATAGATAGTATCTTCTCCGGTTTCAGTTAGGGTCTGAAACTCATGACTAAATTGTGTGAACGCACCGCCCGAGGCGAAAGTTAAAAAAGTTTTATCGCCCAATCCCACGCGCTCAAAAATTTTATGATAGGCTTGAATAACTTTTTGGTAAAATTCTTCGTGGGCCTCTTTCGTAGTGCTGTAGGAATACATGTCCTTCATTAAAAATTCCCGGCCGCGCAAGATTCCGGATTTGGCTCGCAATTCATTGCGAAGCTTTGTTTGGAATTGATATACATAAACTGGCAAATCCCGGTAGCTACTCAGATATTCCTTCATCATTTCTGTAATTTGTTCTTCGTGCGACCAACCTAGACCTACTTCGGCGCCATTTTTCAATTTGGATTTAAACCAAATATCTACTTTTTTATCATCCCAGCGATCGGTTTTTTCCCAAAGTTCTTTGGACTGCAAACTGGTCATGATCAATTCCTGACCGCCAATAGCATCCATTTCTTGTCGGACAATTTTTTTGATATTTTCTAAAACTTTCAAACCGAGCGGCAAATACGAATACACGCCAGTCATTTCTTTATGAATAAATCCGGCGCGAATTAAAAGCTGAGCATTAATAGCTTGCTCATCTTTAGGCGCATCTCGCAAAACTTTGGTGAATAATTGGGATTGCAACATAGTCTAATTATAACAGCTTTTACAAAATATTTCTTATTCTCTGAAATAAATGCATAAATTGGTCGGAGAACTTATGGACATCCCTGATAGTTACAAAAACCATGAGTGAAATTAATAGCAAAAAACCTATTGTATTCGCTACCTGTTCTACTTTAGGCCGCATCTTCTTGCCGCGGATTTTTTCGATAATTAAAAACAATATTCGCCCCCCATCTAAAGCCGGAAAAGGCACTGCGTTGATAATGGCAAGATTTATAGACAAAACTGCAGTAAACTGCAATAGATAAATAAATCCTAATGCCGTAACATCGCGGGTTAAGACAGCGATTCCGACTGGCCCGGATAAAGCTTCGGTAACTTTTGCTCCATGAAATAATCCCACAATTATTCCGCCAAAAGCGCTAAGAGTTCCCCAGAGCAGATTAAACGCAATGATAAGCCCTCGGTAAGGCGCTTCATACCACGGAAAAGCCACGCGGGCTACTGTAGCCAAAGCAATTCCTAAAGCGCCCTCGCCTTCCGGTGGATTTAGCCTGGGCGTAATCGTTTTATCTAATACCTCCGATCCCCTGCGAATTTCGTAGACAGTGGCGTTTCCAGCGTGATCTCGGGTTAAATCCTGCGCTTGCTGTATCGAGGTTACATTCGCATCCCCGATTTTTACAATCGCGTCGCCGGGTTTTAACCCAGCGGACGCGGCAGGGGTATTATCTTCAACCTCCAGAATTCCAACAGTGGGATTTTTTACTACTGCGGATCTTGGTAAAACTGTAGATTCATCAATCACTGTAGGCAAGCCTAGACCAACTCCGATAGAAATCAGAACCCAAGCTAAAATCACATTCATAGTCACGCCCGCAATCAGCACAGAAAATCTTCGCCAAAAAGATTTATTCCCGAAACTTTGCACATCTGTTGTGTCCGACCCGTCTTCGCCGACAATTTTCACAAATCCGCCCAAAGGTATCCAGTTAATAGAATAAATCGTCTCGCCTTTACGGATGCCGAAAATTCGCGGCGGAAAACCAAAACCGAATTCATCAACCCTCATACCCGCGCGCTTCGCCATAATAAAATGGCCCAACTCGTGGACAAATACTAGCAACCCCAAAATGAATATAAAGACGAATACGGTAAGTAAA
Organism: Candidatus Methylomirabilota bacterium; assembly: GCA_035495465.1. Taxonomy (GTDB): domain Bacteria; phylum Patescibacteriota; class Doudnabacteria; order UBA920; family O2-02-FULL-48-8; genus DATJFX01. The sequence goes on along the minus strand of DATJFX010000040.1, from coordinate 11,418 downwards.
ATCATTTAGATAGTCATCACTTCTTTTTCTTTCGCTTCGGCAATTTTCTTTATTTCTTCATTATATTTATCTACTACCTTCTGAAGTTCTTCTTTGCCGGAAATTTTTTCATCCTCCGAAAGCTTTCCATCTTTTTCCTGTTTTTGGATTTCTTTCCAGATTTCTTCACGGATATTTCTTACCCCGACTCTGCTCCTTTCAGATATTTGTGCCACCATTTTTACTACTTCTTTCCTGCGTTCTTCAGTCATTTGAGGAATTACCAAACGGATATAATTTCCGTCATTAATCGGGTTAATCCCTAGATTTGAAGTTTGCACAGCTTTTTCAATTTCTTTAAGCATACCTTTATCGTAAGGCTGAATCGCGATCATTCTAGGTTCTGGCACAGTGATTTGAGCCAAATGCAAAATGGGAGTTTTTACTCCATAACTTTCAACCTCCAAATGCTCGACTAACGACGCATTGGCCCGGCCAGTACGTAGGCTGGATAATTCGGACTTTAAGTGTTCGATATTTTTTTGAAATTCTGCTTCTTTTTTCGTGATCAGATCAAAATTGAACATATTATCGTTTAGCTCCTACTCCTACATAAATTATATTGCTGCTTTGAGGGTGGAATATAATTGTACGGACTTCATCCGTGATTGGCAAGACTTTGGTCTGCCAGCTTAAACCGCCATTATTACTCTCGAGAATAGTAGAAGCCACAGCCACATATAAAGTATTGGAGTTGTTTGGATCCACAGCCACGGCCGAGGTGCGGAGCGAGGCATTTTTCAAAGGCAATTTTATAAACGCCCAATTCGCCCCGTCGTTTACACTTCTATACAATCCTTGCTCAGTACCTAAATAAATAACGCCCGCTTGTCTTTTATCCAAACCTAAATCATAAAATAAGCTTACTGAACTTGCACCCTGGTTGGCTCCCGAAATTGAAGGCTGGACCAAAGCATCAGTCACGCTGGCCCAAGTCAATCCCAGATCTGAACTCTTCTCAAGCCCTTTATGATAAGATATCGCATACACTGACGCTCCGCTGCCAAATCGAATCCGGCCGATGCGATCCGTAAAATCCGCCACAGTTTGCCAGGTCTGACCGCTGTCGTTGGACCTAAGTATTTCCCCGCTGGTCAAGCCAGCGATTACTACGGAGTGGCTAGTAGGCGCGACGACAATGCTTTGAACTGCATTATTTTTCGAAGGTTCGGTATAAGCATCTGTCCAAGATGCTCCCGCATCCATGCTTTTTACGATTTTTCCATTGCTGCCGCTTAACCCCGCCACGTACAAAACTTGTGAATCTTGGGGATCAATGCTGATATCAGTAGCGGTAATGCCTGATAAAATAAATTGCCAAGTGTCCGCATTGTCTGTGGTTTTGAAAACCCCACTGGTACTGGCCGCATAGATAATATCTGGATTAAGAGGATCAAAAGCCAAACTGGTGACAGTAACGCTACTCAAATTACCCTTAGGCTTGACTATGCCAGAACTATGGAAAGTGGATCCGGAATCAGTGGATTTAAAAACCCCCTTGGCGCCGCTGCCAAAATCAAAGGTACCAGAGACTAAATCACAGCTCGCCGCAGATAAAGTTAATCCTAAAATCAATATTAAAACTTTTTTCATGTGCTTATCATTAGATTAGTCAGGAGTAATTTGTTGTTTAAGTTTCCGTCTAGATATTTTTGAGACAAAATGATTTGATCTATTTTTTGTTTAAGTTGCAAGTTCGGGTTTTCGTGGAGTGAATTAACCAGCCTGATCAACCAGCTCTGTAATATATTTTTTATTTCGCTTGTTTCCAAGTCTGCAATTGAAGCTGCTAAAATTAAACGTTCTGCCAAATCCTGGCTTGAAAATATCTCGTAATGATCATCCGGTCGGGGTTGAGCCTCGCGCCCCTTTACCATCCCGAAAGTAATTTTTTGAGTTCTGGAAATAATTGTTTTAGGTATTCGGTTTGGATTGGACGTGATCAAAATAATAATTGTATAAGACTTTGGTTCTTCCAAAACTTTTAAAAGTGCGTTGGAAGCGTCTAGGGTCATCTGATCCGCAGAATCAATAATCGCAACTTTGTACTGAGCTGAATAAGGCTTCAGAGACAATTTATACGCCAAATCCCGGATCTGTTCGATCTTAATGCCATCTATTCCATCAATTTCTAAAAGGTCAGCAGAAAATTTCTCTGGATTCTCTCCCAATAATTTATGCGCCAATTTTAACGCTATAGTTTTCTTACCCACTCCAGTAGGGCCTGCAAACAGCAAACCATGGGCAAGTTTGCCATTTTCCACAGCTTTTTCTAAAAATTCTAATTGTCTTTTGTGTCCGTCAATCTGCCAATCCATATGATTAATTATACCATTTCGCATTCTTTCCTAAAAGGACTAATCAAGCCTGCTGGGTTGACAAAAGCCCTTAAAACGCGTATATTTATAAGTCTTGTTTTGGGTTCCAATTGTAAGGAGGGTATGAGTCTGAAAAGTAAATATTGGCTGGTGGTCACTTTCTTGGGTACGGGCTGGGTTGCGCCGTTTTTGGTCCTAACGAAAATGGCGCATATGAACCTGCCGCACCAACTGGCCGTAGTGGGCGGTGTTTTCCCGGCGTTGGCACTAACAAGCGTCTACACATTTCTGTGGGCGCCCGCACATATCGAGGATAGGTACGAGCGTCGGGAAGAACGTCACAGCCTCTGGATTATGACGGGGGCAGTCCTCATGTTCAATGTGATGATCCCGTACATGGCCTATTCCTTGTTCACCACCTAAGCGAGCGTTCCTCCCCGACTCTCGCTTTTTTTATTTATGGGAATTTTTAACTTCAAAGCAAGGATGGCCACTTTGAGGAGAATTTGCGAGGCCTTTCCAATGGCCGAGCAATTAGTCCCGCCTCAGCGGGACGTCTCCGAAAAGCGGCCAGCCGAGCGCCAAACCAAAAATCAGTAAATCCTTTTTGGACTGCGACTTGCCGGAGCGAAATTGCAATCTGGATCTACTGATCTTTTTTCTATATAGAATTAGGCCCAGTATATCAACCGCGATAAATGGTCTTTCGCTTTTGCGGTAAACAAAAATTTTCTCACAAATTATAGTTTACTAATGCCCAATCGTTGACTGAGCGACCATTTAATCGCAAAAGCGATCGCGGTTGTATAACTGGGTAGGCTTAACCTCAAGTATTATAAAAATGATAAACTGGGGGGTCAAAAAAATATAAATTTGCGTAAACATTGGCTTTTTTATTGCTCCCGTGGACAAGTTGTGTACAAAGCGTGGGTAGAGTGAGCAAAAAGAAAAACCGATTAGATAACTAATCGGTAAAAGAAGACGGTCCACAGGAAGTGATTGGCACCACCTGATTACCCATGAACCGTCCTAGCGCGAGGGCGCTAGCTCTATAAGAACAGGAATCTCATTTATTGCTCTTCTGCGGTATTGCAGAAGTTGGCGTTTGCACGCCTGATAGAGGGAAACTCGATGCAACAATGTGATTCCTGGAGACAGACTTAGGTTAAGGAGCACGAGGTGCTCGACCGGGCCTAAGACGCCTTCACATTCGATATCCTCCAAAAAAATTCAAATCCTACAGTCAGGGAAACAGGCAGGGTTACCGCACCCAGAGGCTCCCCAGCATAGGAGGGACCCCCCACACAACCTCTAAGCACAGGCCCAACCTGTTTCCCCTTCAGCACCTACAATTAATCTCGTGACCTGGCAGGAGACTCTAAAGGCCGAGATTCCACTGCAAGCGCATACTGAAAATCATTAGGAAAACTATAATAGCTTACTTTCCCTAGATTGTCAACCCGTGTTTTCTTTCTAAGCGAGGCCCGCTGCCTGAAGCCCGCGAGGTAAAAATCGTGACAGCCTGCCTGCCGGCAGGCAGGGACCCGCCTCATATTAAGCAGCGGGCCGAACGATCACTTGCTGGCGAGAATACTTTTTTTATAACTTTCCAAATTGTCTAGCGCCACGCCAGTTCCCTTTGCTACGCAAAGAATGGCTTCTTCTGCCACATAGGCCGGCACGCCTGTGGCTTGGCCGATCAATCTATCCAAATTTTTCAAAAGAGCCGTACCGCCAGTTAAGACCATGCCTTTATCAATAATGTCAGCGGCCAGCTCGGGCGGAGTTTCCTGAAGAACGCTTCTGATGGCTTTGATAATTTCCCGAAGTTCTTCCTGGATAGCGTCCACGATTTCATTGGTGGAAACCTGAATGGTTTTTGGCAGTCCCTGGACCATATCGCGACCGCGAATTTCTATGGTTGCTTCTTTTTCCACGGGCATGGCCGAACCGATTTTTATTTTAATTTCTTCTGCTGTTCTATCTCCTACCGCAAGTCCATGTTTTTTCTTAATGTAATCTGCAATAGCTTGGTCTAATTTATTTCCTGCGATTCGGACAGAAGTTTGAGTGACGATTCCGCCTAAAGACAAAACAGCGACGTCAGTAGTACCGCCTCCAATATCAATAATTAAATTACCAGAAGGGGTAGAAATATCAATGCCAGCGCCGATGGCTGCTGCCACTGTTTCTTTAATCACGTATGCCGCGCGCGCGCCCGCGGCTGTTGCCGCATCGATCACGGCTCGGCGTTCTGTAGATGTAATACCTCCAGGAACTGAGATCATCACTTCTGGCCGGAAAAATCTGACATTGCCAGTAGCTTTATTTATAAAATATCTGAGCATAGCCTCAGTGACACGATAATCCGCGATCACGCCATCTTTCATGGGTCGATGAGCTACAATAGTGTCCGGGGTCCGGCCTAACATTTCCTTCGCTTCCGCTCCGACCGCCATAATTTTATTATCCACCACAGATATGGCCACTACGGTAGGCTCATTTATAATGATGCCTTTTTTGGGCACGAAAACTAAAGTATTCGCGGTCCCTAGGTCTATTCCGATTTTTTGTAAAAACATTGCCATATTAGTCTAATAATCCTTTACTTTTTAAATCGTCAAAAATTTTATGCGCCACTGTTCCGGTATCGGGCTTCCGGCTAAATGGCAAATATTCCAAACTCGCAATTTCACTTTCTGGTCTTGCTTCACCTGTAAAGTCGCCGGTATAACAAATCAATTTAATCATTACGCCCTCAGGCTTGCCATGGGCTTGGTCTTCAAAAGTTCCGTAGTATTTTACAGTTTGAGGAATAAGTTCTACCCCTAACTCTTCTTTAATTTCCCGCGTTAAGCATGCTTGATCAGTTTCTTCCGCTTCGCGCTTGCCGCCTGGCAAATAAAACTTATCCCGACCCTTACTTTTGGCCATAAGGATATTTTTATTTTTAAAACTGAGCAAACCGACTTTATCAATCACTTCCATGTTTATGCAATACGTTTAATATCAGCTCCTAGTTTATTTAATCGTTCTTCCAACTTTTCATATCCCCGATCCACATGATCAATCCCATCTATTTCTGAAATGCCTTCGGCTACCAAAGCCGCAATAACTAAAGTCATGCCCATTCGTATATCTAAGCTTTCTATCTTAGCACTTTTTAGCGGGGTAGGGCCAGTAATTTTTACCCGGTGCGGATCTAAAATCTGCGCATTGGCGCCCATGCGGATTAATTGCTCTACGTATCCTAATCGGTTTTCATATAGCCATTCATAGATAAGTGATTCCCCTTGGGCTTGGGTGGCGAGAACGGCCATAGGAGGCATATCGTCAGAGGCCATTTTTGGGTATAAGCCGCATTGGATCTTCGTGGCTTGATAATCTGCATCCGGTTTATAAACCTGCACGAAATCTTTACCAATTTTCATCTGGACATTCATGGCTTCCAATTTCAGCAAAAAATCATCGAGATAATCAGGATTAAGATCTGTAATTTTTATTTGGCTTTTAGTGGCAGCGGCTAAAGTTATAAAGCTTGCGGCTTCATTTGAATCCGGAATCAAAGCTACTTCAGCTCCGTGCAATTTTTTGACGCCTTCGATTTCGAGCGTAGTGGTGCCGATCCCGGAAATTTTCGCACCCATGGAATTTAAAAACTCACAAAGCTGCTGGACATGCGGCTCCATGGCAGCTAGCTTAATAATGCTTCTACCTTGCGCCAAGACGCTTGCCAATACTGCATTTTCCGTGGCTGTTACAGATGATTCTTCCAAAATAATTTTATTGCCTTTCAATTGCGATGCGTTGATTTCGATCGCGCCATTGGTAGATGTTTCGGCGCCCAGTTTTTCAAAGGCGCGCAAATGAGAATTCACCGGCCTCTTGCCGATAATATCCCCGCCGGGAAAAGCCATTTTAGCTTTGCCTAGCCTCCCCAGTAAAGCTCCTAACAAAACTATAGACCCGCGCAATTTCGAAGCTAAAGAGGGATCAAGTTCGTGATTCTTTAAATCTTTTGCACAAATTACAACGGTATGATCAGAAATTTTTACTCTAGCTCCTAGTTTTTCTATTAACGCGCAAAAAACTTCTCGATCTAAAATTTGAGGCACATTGGTAAATTTGCATTCTTCCTCAGTTAACAGAGCAGCGGCCAAAACTGGAAACATGGCATTTTTTGAGCCTTGAACTCGAATTTCTCCGGCCAGTTCAGCTTGTCCGGTAATAATAAATTTACTCATGTGATTTTAAATAATGATTTAATTCATGCTCCGTAAACCCAATCCACTCAGGCTCGGAACTTAAGCGCATGCCTGTTTTTGCAAAGACTTCTTGTCGAACCTGACGGAATAACTCCGCAACATCAGAGGATTTCGCTCGGTTAGTCGTATTTACTATAACTAATGGCTGGCGATCCCACAACTGAGCATCTCCCACCTTTCGCCCCTTTAAGCCGCAGATATCTACCAAAAAAGCTACAGGCATTTTTACTTTGCCAGCTACAGGAAATTTTTTCTTGATCTCTTGGTATTTTTCAAATACATCAGCAGAAAAATTCTTCTGCATGTTTTCATCTAAAATCCGAACTTCTGAGTCGTCCAATAATAAATTTTTAAAACAAGATCCGTCATTGCCCATTTTTTTGTAGTCTGGAAATTTATAACCGCGGATTTCTCCCAACGCCTCTCGAATCTCGTTTAGAGTTAGCGTGGTTTTATGAGCTGTTTCCATATATTTTTTCAGATCCACGTAATTTAAAATAGGCTTGGGCGCTTTACTTAAAACAAAATACACATGTAAAATTACAAATTGGTTTTTCGATTCCTGGTTGAACCGACTGGTTCGATAGCCAAAATTCAATTCTTCGCGGGACAATGTTTTTAATTCCTGTGTTTTTATATCTAAAACATCTACCTTTGATACTACTTCACTGGCTTCCTGGCCATAACAGCCGACATTTTGTACCGGAACAGCGCCCGTTCGCCCCGGCACGAATGATAAATTCTCAATCCCCCAATATCCTGCTTTGACTGACCATTCCACTACTTGATCCCAAACTTCTCCGGCTCCCACCTTAACTTCCACTGTATTTTCCTGTCTGTCAATAATTTCAATCCCTAAAATATTAATCTGAATTACTAATCCTCTGAATCCTTGATCCGAAACGATCAAATTACTCGCGCCGCCCAAAATTAAAATTTGCAATTTTTTATTCTTCGCAAATTCTATAGCCTCGTTTAATTCCGCTAAAGTATTAACTTCAACAAAAAAATCCGCGGGGCCACCGAGATGAAATGAAGTTAAATCAGCCAGGGAATAATTAGATTGTATCTGCATATCTTCAGTATTTTATCAGAAAGCAATCACCTTGAAAATAGCGGTTTTTTCAGCTAAAATATATTTTATATGACGCTTAGGAATCGATTTGCCTTAATCATTACAGGAATTATCATTTTTGCTATTGCGACGCCTATTCTGGTGCTGTACGCTCGCGGTTTTATTTATGATTGGCATACAGGAAAAATCACGAAAACTGGAACTTTAGTTGTGCGGACAGAACCTGCAAAAGCTACGGTGTTTTTAGATGACAAGCAACAGAAAGGCACCACACCTCTGAACATTCGTTTTTTACTGCCCAGAGATTATGAGGTTAGAGTGGAAAAAGAAAACTATCAAACCTGGACGAAGCGTTTAACCGTCCGTTCTCAGTTTGTTACATGGGCGAATGATAACCGCGAGGCCTTGGCGTTATTTTTAACTACTCCCACGCTTATTAATACCGCTACCATCCAGCCGGATGTGCCGATAACCACCACTAAACAACAGATTTTAGATCTGCTTAAAACTTTTAATATCCCTCCTCAGGAATTTACGACCGGGGAAATTATCCGTGTCCAAAACCAAACATATTTAATTTTGGACCAAACGCTTTATACCCTGAATGGATCCCTGCAAAAAATTTACTCTCCGGTTATCTTTACGGCTTTTGATCAGGGATCGGATAAATTACTATACGCTAACGATAACGAAGTTTATTTATTTAATCCACAAAGCCAGGATTCAGAGCTCATCTTCCGGAACCTAACAAATCTTAAAGAGCCAGAGGTGAATTGGTCAACCGGTTACATATTTTTTGTCAGCGATAATAAACTCAAGGCTATCGAATTAGACAGTCGAGGCCATAGAAATCTTTTCGATATTCTGGCGCTGCCGGAAAATTTCAGCAGTTACTCATTGTCCGAAGACGGAATAACGCTTACTCTGATAGCCGGAGACACTTCTTATAAATATAAAATTCAATAATTAGAATCCGGACTTATCCAGGGCTTCATTTACTAACTTATCAGCTAGTTGATTTTTTTCTCGGGGCACGTGCTTAAAAGAAATTTGGGAAAAAGAAGCAGTTAGAGATAGGACTTTGGAAGCTAATGGTTTTAGCCCCTCTTCTCTGACTTTATAAAGACCTTGGACTTGTTTGACCACCAATTCAGAATCTAAAAAACATTCGACTTGTTCTGCGGCGAGCGCTTTAGCTTCCGTCAATGCCAAAATCAATGCCTCGTATTCCGCCTGATTATTAGTTTTTATGCCGATCACTTGGCCGATTTTTTTTATTATCCGGCCATCTTGATCGGAAATTACTACCCCGACTGCTGAGGGACCCGGATTTCCCCTGGCGCCCCCGTCGGTGTGGATGCTTATTTTTTTTATCATATTTTTAGCTTAATATCATAAAATTTTAATTCTATTTCTTTATTGCCATTCCAAGTATTGCTCCCCAGTTCAAATATCGCATCTAGATGCGAACCCCATTTTATCTGTGTTGCTAAAAATCCTTGGTTAAAAGCAATTGCCGGCAGCCGATGCTCCCCATATCGAACTTTTAATTTCAGGTGTTGGCTTTGCGCGCCCACTAATCTTACATCTAAAACCTCAAAATCACTACCCATAAATTTCGGTTTCGGATTACCATAACCCCATGGCGCCATTTTTTCCAGATATTCCAAATTTTCCCAAGTAATGTCCATAGGTGTTACTTCCGCATCAGCTTCGATTAAGGGCTCGGCTAAGGCCAGATTTACCTGATCCGCGTAATCTAAAAGTTTTAAGTGAAAATCCTCTAAATCCTTGGCCATTAAACTAAACCCTGCAGCTTGGGTATGGCCCCCGTATTTTTGCAGCAAGTCTTTCGCATGTTTTAAAGCTTCTACAATATCAAACCCGGCCACGGATCGGGCAGAACCCACAGCTAAACCATCAGAGCTTGTGCTGATAGCTAATACTGGTTTACGATATTCTTCCGCGAGTTTCCCTGCGACTAATCCGACTATTCCTTTCGGCCAGTCAGATCCGACGGCCAGTAAAACTTTTTTATCTTTAACTAATTCCAACTGACTCTTCGCTTCGCTCATAATTTGTTCCGTCAGATTCTGACGGTGGCGGTTTAAATTATCTAATTCTTCGGATAATTTTTCAGCTTTTTCAGAATCAGCGGTTACCAGAAGTTCAAATGCCGTATTCGCATGTGCGATTCGGCCTGCGGCATTGATCCGGGGCGCAACTATAAAGCCTAAGGTAAATGCGTCTGGCGGGTTTTTTACACCGGCTTTATCCAGTAAAATTTTTAATCCGACCATTCGAGTTTTAGCCATGACTTTCAAGCCGAAACTGACTAAAATCCGGTTTTCATCAGAAATGGATTGGATATCCGCGACTGTGCCGATAGCCACTAAATCCAAAAGCCATTTCTCAAAACCTAAGGGCAAGGAAAATTTAGAATCTGAGGTTTGGAATCTGGAAGCCAGGCCCTGGACTAGTTTAAAGGCAACTCCGACTCCAGTTAAATATGGAAATGGATAATTATCCGAAGGATTTTTCGGATTGATAATCGCTAAAGCTTCGGGAAGTTCTCCGGTGACTTCATGGTGATCTGTTATGATCAGATCCATGCCTAAATTTTTACAAACTAAAGCCCCTGCATTCGCATTGATGCCGCAGTCCACGGTGATAATTAATTTCGAACCATTTTCCGCAATTTTTTTAATGGCCTCTTCATTTATCCCATATCCTTCGGAAAACCGATCAGGAATATAGTGATCGACATTTGCTCCTAATTTTTGGAGGGTTAGATATGTAACTGCGCACGCCGTGATAGCATCCGCATCATAATCTGCATAAATTGTAATTTTTTCTTTTCTATCAATTGCTAATTTTATGCGTTCCACCCCTTTTTGCATATCTTTAAAAAGAAATGGATCATATAGTTTATTGTAGTCCGGATTTAAAAAATCATTGATCTGAGCAGGCGCGGTCAATCCTCGTAAAGCTAAAAGCCGGACGATAAGTCCGGGCATTTCGGGAAGATTGGGCAGATTCTCTGGATTGAGTGTCTTAACTTTCCACGTTTTCATGCACTAATTCTACCACAGATTTGGGAAAGCTTAAGAAACTTGTTTTAGTAACTGCGATAACAAACTAATTCCTGTCATTTCGTTCGGTTTTTCGATCCCCAGCAATTCTAAAACTGTAGGCGCTACATCAGATAAGACCCCTACTGGGACGACTGTAGCTAAAGAATTTAAGCCTCCGCCTTTTTCTTTTGCCAACTTGAATTGATTGGCTATTAAAATAAGTGGCACGGGGCTGGTGGAGTGTTCTTTATCTATGCCGCCGGATTTGATATCTACTAACTCTTCGATATTTCCATGGTCTGCTGTAATAATTAAACACATATCCTGCTCTAAACATGCTTCAGAGATTTTTTTCAAACAGTCATTAATAACCTGGATCGCTTCAATCGACGCATTCATATTTCCAGTGTGCCCGACCATATCCGGGTTGGCAAAATTTACCAGATAAAAAGTATAATTATCTCGAATGCGCGATAGCAAACTGTCCATAACTTTATACGCGGACATTTCTGGCACATCCACGTAGTTTTGATAATTGGAAATCGGAGAAGTAACAATCTCGCGATCTTCGCCCGGAAAAGGACTGATCACGCCTCCATTGAAAAAAACAGAAACGTGAGCGTATTTTTCGGATTCCGCTACGTGAA
>DATJFX010000039.1:0-9392 GCA_035495465.1 Candidatus Methylomirabilota bacterium | reverse complement strand
ATTTAACAAAAAATAATCTTTATTGGTTTTATCAAAAGACGAAACAGAATTAGAGTCTGCCGCGGACAACAAAAATCCGGTAGGAGATTTTGCTAGATAAATGGGATGCCTTTTAAATTCCGCGTAAACTTGGGGACTTTGGGCAACGCTCGTTTTATTCACTTGGTTGGTGAGTTTTTCGAGTTCGGCTGTGAATTGGTCCGCCTGGGTGGGAGAAAGTTTTTTTAAAGAATTAAAATCTGATAATGTTTGGGCTAATTGTACTAAAGCCTGCTGGTTGTCCTTGATAATTAAAGCGGATCGAGTTTTTGTAATATCCTCATTCACTAAGGCAATTTGCTTAGTTAAAGCTTCCTGCGCGTGCTGATCGCGTAGTTTAAATCCATAAACCCCCAGATTAATGATAAATAATACAGCAAAAAGGCTAAAGCTGATAAAGAAAAATTTTCCAGCCTTGCCCAGCCGCTGGAAAAAACCAAAGGAGATTTTAGGAATTCGGATTCGAAATCGAAAGTTAAATTTCGGCAATTTTATATTAGGGATTGCCGGCAACCGGATCTTAAATTGGGAAGGTTTTTCTTCGGAATTTTTTATATCCTCAGGAAGAGGTGCATAGACTGGCGCTGCTTCTGGGAGGACTTCCGCAAAAGAGGGGGATTGTTTTTTCGTAAATTCTAAAAAGAAACTAGAAAATGATTGGTTGGAGCCTAAGGCAGTTTGCAGGATTTTAGAGATTTCCTGGCAGGCTTGGGCTAAAGTGTTGTTATTGAGTATTTTTGCATATAGCTCTGTGGAAACGTAATTAAAGACGTTGGCCGATGTTAAAATTAACGCGTCGTTTTCAGAAATTTTACCCTGAATAAAATTAACAAAAGTTTTTAAGGGATGGTCGCCCCGTTTCTCAGCAGGTAGGATTTCTAAAAGTTCTGATTGACGCCGCAGCCAACCGCTGGCCTGGCCGCTATTCGCTAAATAAATATTGTCATTGGCCCGAAGAGCAATGATGCAAGAAAATTTTCCGACCCATGATTTCCGGCCTTCGTGTGCGATATCTGCGAGGTTCTGGTTGATTTGCGCCAGAGAAGCTTCAAACAATGCTTCGCCAGAAAGTTTTTTATTAGTCCTGAAAGAAGTAAGAATAATCTCTGAGATTTTTTTTAGATCATGGGCTTCGGATTTTTTTTGCAGATCTCTCAGTTCTGCCAAAATAAATAAATGCGTGGAAGCTGATAAAGCTTCCTCGTAAAGAATAAGGGAAGCATTTTTTGTTTCCGGATGCGTGAGATATATTTGATTTATTTGTGTTTCTAGCCGCGCCATAGATTTTATAATTATATCACAAATAGCTTAGGATCGCGATTTTCTTGCCCAAGGGGAATTTGTGCTATAATATCCGCATGCTTGCACAACTTTTATCTTCTAAACCTAAAACCAAATTAGTTAATCTCTTTTTGGCTCATCCCCAACGGAGTTTTACTTTTACCGAACTAAGGGTTAGCACAGAATGCTCCAGTCCAATTTTAAAAGATGCTTTAAAGGAATTATACAAGCTGGAATTTTTGGTCGTAAGCTTAAAAAACAAAATTAAATACTATCAGATGAACCGGCATTTTGCCCTTTATCCGGAATTGGTAAATCTGCTGCGCAAAGTAAAAAATGTCCCGGATGATTTATTGGTTCGAGCTGCAAGTAAATTGCGAGAGTGTAAACTCATAGTTCTTACCGGAGTATTTGTAGGGAAGCCAAGAATAGAAACTGACTTGTTGTTAGTGGGTAAGGTCAGTCCAGCCCGGCTTAATAACTTTTTACGCATGGCTGAAAAATTCGCGGAACAAGAAATTAGCTATACTATCTTTACTCCGGCTGAATTCGACTACCGGAAAATCATGAATGATCGGTTTTTAAAAAATATTCTAGAAAATAATCCGATTATCGTTCTGGATAAGATCAAACGCAAAACCCTGACTAAGGTAGTATATAAATCCTAAATTTTTATGGATCAAGTATTTTCTATCTATAATCAGTTTCTGAGTTATTTTCCTCCGAATTTTCGCGGCATAGTTTCTTTGGCTCTGGCAGTCCTGATTGCGATTGCGATTTTTAAGGTAATCAAGAAACAATTCATATATATTATTTTACTCGTGGTCCTTTTGCCAGCTTCCTTGCCGATTTTGAAAAATATTTGGGAAAGTCTTCTGAATGTTTTTAAATTCCTATTGACCAAGCGCTAACAATCAAATATAATATACTTAATCATTAAGATCCGCCGCTTGCGGGGGATCAGGAACTGATAAATATACATATGGCAGATGAACAACCAATGTCCGATGACGACATGATGGATGAGAAGAAGCCTGAAGGTGAAGAAATGGGCGACGAAAAGGAAGAAATGTAATCAAATAACCCCGCTTGTCGGGGTTATTTATTTGGTGGTTTTTTTAACCCTATTTCCCGATGTGGGCAATTGGTTCCACAGCCGGGTCGAAATCAGCTATTTTGCCCAATTTAGGCCCTTTTTAGGGTCTTTTTTGTTTCACATAGGGGCTTTGACGTGTGGGTTGGGGTGGATTATAATGATTAAGAAGTGGTTAGTTGTGGATAAAAGTGGGGACAAGTGGATAACTAACCAATCGAATTGAAATATAAAGAAAGAAGTTATTGGGATGTTTATCGGTGAATACACAATCAGCATGGATGTGAAAGGCAGAATTGCTGTTCCTTCCAAATTTCGAGCTCTCTTAGGTACCCAGGCCATCATCACTCGTGGCCTAGATAAGAGCTTGTTTATTTATACCAAGCCAGAATGGGAAACTATTGCCGGTAAATTAGCGGCGTTACCTTTATCCAAAGCTAATTCTCGAGCTTTTGCTCGTTTAATGTTGGCTGGCGCATGGGAAGCTGAAATAGATAAACAAGGACGCGTAATCGTTCCGGAATATTTGCGAAAATTTGCAGACCTGACTAAAAGAGTCGTAGCCGCAGGTTTGTTTAATCGAATTGAAATTTGGGATGAAACCGCATGGCTTGATTATAAGCGCACGACTGAGCGTGAAAGCAGCGCAATTGCTGAAGGCTTGGGAGAATTAGGAGTTTAATGCATACTCCTGTTCTTTTAAAAGAAAGCTTGGACTATTTAGACGTAGAACATGGCCACGAATTTATCGATTGTACAGCGGGCGGAGGCGGCCATACTCGCGCAATTTTAAAAACTAATTCCAAAGCCCGAGTTTTAGGGATCGATTTGGATCAGACCTCTTTAGATAAACTAAAAAATCAGTTTACCCAAGAAGGTCTGGACCAAAGATCGGTTTTGGTTGCAGGAAATTACAAGGATTTAGATAAATTTGCCCAAGAGCACGAATTTACGAAAGTCCATGGTATTTTAATGGATTTGGGTTTTTCATCTCTGCAGCTGGATGATCCAGAACGCGGCTTAAGTTTCCAAACCGCTGGGCCGCTGGATATGAGATACTCACGCGAAGCCAAGGTTTCAGCAAAGGATGTAGTAAATCATTACACTTTGCCAAGGTTAACTGAAATATTTAAAGATTTAGGTGAAGAAAAATTTGCTCACAAAATTGCACAAAATATTTTAAAAATCAGACAAAGCCAAAGTATTGAAAGCACAGTTCAGCTGGCGGAAATTATCAAAGAATCCTTGCCTCCTTCGATACGGTTTAAAGCCAATGACCATATTCGCCGGATATTTCAGGGGATTCGCATAGAAGTCAACCAGGAACTACTCAATCTTAAAATCGCGTTGCCGAAGGCGCTGAATTTACTGGAAAGTGGAGGCCGATTGGTGATAATCTCGTTTCATTCCTTGGAAGATCGGATCGTAAAAGAATTTTTTGCACAAGAAAGCCGAGGTTGTGTCTGTCCGCCTGAGTTTCCCACATGTATCTGCGATAAAGCTTCGACATTGAGAATCTTAACGCGCAAACCCGTGCAAGCTACTGCGGAAGAAATATTAATTAATTCTAGAAGTAAACCGGCTAAACTTCGTGCCGGACAAAAAATATAATTAAAACCAAATAAGGCGGCAAAAATGCGTGATTTAACTTTAGCTATTCCTCAGGGTTTTGGAAAAAGAAAAACAAAAAGTCTCGATTCCACATCACAAATTAATCTTCTATTGTTAGGATTTATTGTAGTTTTGGGTTTAAGTTATTTATTTGTTATTAATAGCCTCAGCACTAAGGGTTATGAAATAAAGAAATTGCAGACGCAATTGAATGATTTGCAAAGTGTACAGAAGAGTCTGCAAGTCCAAGCTTCGAACCTTCAATCCATTGATCATATCCAGGAAGCAGCTCAGGCTTTGAATTTTGTTCCCAGCACGAATGTCACTTACGTCAACGACTCTAGTTACGCTTTCAAATAACACTAAAAGCATCCGAATATTTTACAATTCAATCTGCATTCGGATGCCTAAGATCCCGGCTTTATTTGTATGAATCGAATTGCCCCAAACTATGAATCCAAATCGAATTCTTATAACTTAAGAATTTTTTTGTTATTATGTGCAATTCTGGTTTTTTTCGGATTTATCGGGCTTCGTTTGTTTTCACTGCAAATATTAAATCATACATATTACGAAGCCTTAGCGGATAATCAACACGGTTCCCAAACAACCTTGAGCGCAAAACGGGGAGAAATTTACTTAACGCCGGCCATGGGCTCAACCACGCCTGTATTGGTAGCTACGAATATTACGAAAAATTTGGTTTACGTAAATCAGAAACAAATCGCAAGCCCAGACAGCGTTGCCTCGAAATTGGCCCCGCTTTTAGAGATGGCGAAAGCGGATCTAGTGCCTAAACTTAAAGGAGATTCAGTGTATGCAGTCCTAAAAAAACAATTATCAGATGACGTGTCTCAGAAAATTACCGCCCTAAAAATTCCAGGCGTATACCTCGATCCGGAACAGATCAGATTTTACCCACAGAATGATTTGGCCAGCCAAGTGCTGGGATTTGTAGGCTTTAAAGGCGACCAGCGAGTCGGGCAATACGGCATTGAAGGTGAATACGAAAAAGAATTAGCCGGAACCGCAGGGGTAGAAGGCGCGGACACCGATGCTTCCGGCCATTCGATTACCGTTGCTGGCCGGACTATTGTTCCCGCGCATGACGGCGATAATATATTTTTGACAATTGATCCAGCTATTCAATTTAAGGCCCAGGAAGTATTGGATAAAACCGTGAAAGACCACGGAGCGGATTCTGGCAGTGTAATAGTATTAGATCCCAAAACTGGGGCCATACTGACCATGGCTAGTTCGCCTGGATTTGACCCGAATAATTATAATAAAGTTTCCGACATTTCAGTTTATACCAATCAAGCAATTTCCGCAGAATACGAACCTGGCTCCGTCTTTAAAGGTATTACGATGGCCGCCGCCTTGGATAAAGGAAAAGTTACGCCCGATACAACTTTCGAAAATGCGGGTTCTATCCAAGTGGATGATAAAACAATAAAAAATGCCAGCCCGACCGAATTTTTAGGTACTCAAAATATGATTACCGTGCTGGATGAATCCTTAAATACCGGCGCGGTCTATGCTCAGCAGCAAATCGGCAATGACACGTTCAAAGATTACGTTCAGAAATTTGGCTTTGGCCAACCGGTGGACATAGGCCTCCCCGGCCAGTTTTCTGGAAATTTAGATAACCTAAAAAGAAAAGGCGATGTGTTTTTCGCCACGGCTTCATTTGGTCAAGGAATTACTGTGACGCCAATTCAAGTAGCGCAGGCTTTTACAGCCATTGCTAATGGCGGGAAACTCCTCAAACCTTACCTAGTCAGCAAAGTGGTGCATTCAGATGGCACTGAAGAAGACACTAAACCTTCCAAGGGATCACAAATTATAAGTTCTCAAACTGCATCGACCTTGTCAGCCATGTTGGTGGATGTGGTGGAAAACGGCCATGGAAAAAAAGCCAGCGTGCCGGGTTATTACATTGCAGGTAAAACGGGTACTGCCCAGGTTGCTTTTACTGACAAAGTTGGTTATGATCCCAATCGAAACATTGGATCATTTGTAGGGTTTGGGCCGGTGGATGACCCCAAGTTTTTAATGCTGGTGCGGATCGATAACCCGAAAGACGTGAAATTTGCCGAATCCACAGCGGCGCCAGCTTTTGGCGAAATAGCGAGTTTTATCTTAAACTATCTGCAAGTCCCGCCATCCAGGCAATAATTATTATGATTCGAAAACTGCTTAAAATTAAACTTGCGTTTTGGGTGAAGTGTTTTATTTGGCGGTTTCAACCCAAAATTGTGGCCATCACGGGAAGCGTGGGCAAGACCTCTACTAAAGAGGCAATAGCAAAAGTTTTAGAGAACAAATTCCAAATTCGGAAATCAAAAGGGAATTACAATAACGAAATTGGCGTGCCGTTGGCGATTTTAGGCGAAGAGTCGGCTGGAAAAAATCTTTTCCTCTGGTCTTTTATTTTTTTAAAGTCATTTGTTAAGTTATTTTCGAAATCCTATCCGGAAATTCTAATATTGGAATTAGGTACCGATCGAGCCGGGGACATCAATTATTTAGTAAATCTTTTGGGAAAAATTGATGTTGCAGTCATCACAGATATCGGGATATCGCATTTGGAGTTTTTCGGAAGTCCGGCAGAACTGGCCCGGGAAAAATTATCTTTAATAAAAAAATTGCAGCCTGCGAATGCTGCGGTTTTGAATTTCGATAATATAAAAATTTTTGAGGGAAAAAATCAAACTAAAGCCCAAGTAATTGGGTATGGTTTTTCTAATGAAGCCCAGCTGAGGGCTTCGGATTTTCATTTGATTCAAACACAAGGGGTATGGGGAGCCAATTTCAAAGTTCATTTCGAAGGAAATGTCGTACCTTTTTTTCTCCCGCAAGTTTTGGGTAGGCCTGGGGTCTATGCGGCTTTAGCCGCCGCTTCGGTAGGGTTACGATTTAATATCAATCTGGTTCATGCTTCTGAAGCGTTAAAGCAATATGAGTCACCGCCGGGCCGAATGAAATTACTCGCAGGAATCAAGCATACTCAAATTATTGATGATACCTATAATGCGGCCCCATCATCCGCGATTGCGGCACTAGATGCCTTAAAAGAAATTGCTCAGGGAAGAAAAGTCGTGGTCATGGGCTCGATGGCAGAACTGGGCGCAAAAAACGATGCGGGACACCGAGAGGTGGCGGAAAAAATTATGGAAGTGCGCGCGGATTTAGTTTTTTTGGTCGGAATTGATGCAAAAATTATTCAAAATGAATTAGACAAAAGAAAATATTGGGGACGGGTGATTTGGTTTAACACATCTGACGAAGCTAGATTGCCGATTCAGAACGCAATATTGGAAGGCGATATGATTTTAGTAAAAGGTTCACAAGCTGTGCGCATGGAAAAAATTGTGAAAGAAATCATGGCTGATCCCATGAATGCGGAAAAATTATTGGTCCGCCAAGGCCCTAACTGGGATTAAATTGAGATTGAATAACTAACCTAAAAACTGTATAATAGCTAGGGATCGTATATTCCAAAAAATTTGAGTCGCAGATCGAGGCCCTATCGTCTAACGGCTAGGACGCACGGTTCTCATCCGTGCAATCCGGGTTCGATTCCCGGTGGGGCTGCCAAAAAAATATGAAAAAATTTCTTACAAAAAAATACATTCTTTGGACTCTGGGAATAATTATTGTACTAGCGATCGGATACTCAGTTTTCCATCCCAAAGCACCCAAATACACAGTAGCGTATACAGTCGCCAACCAAGATGTAAAACAAACCGTGATAGCCACAGGTACTGTAACCTCTCAATCCGATCTCAATCTAGCTTTTAAAAATTCCGGGATATTAAGTAAAATAAATGTAAAAGTTGGGGACAAAGTCCGAGCCGGACAAGTTTTAGCGCAATTGAATGAGTCAGATGCTTTAGCTTCCATAGCTCAAGCCAATGCCCAAGTTTTATCAGCTCAGGCTAATTTAGATAAAGTATTAAATGGCGCGACTAATATCGATATTCAGACTGCGCAGGTAGCAGTAGATAATGCCTATGCAGCTTTACTTAACTCAACGCCTCAAGCTTTACCCAGCAACGACTCTACCAGCGCTTCTGTGGTAATTCACGGAACCTACACAGGCACTCTAGAAGGCTCATACCAAATATCTTTATATGCATCCAGCGGAGGAATTTCTTACAACGTGACAGGCTTGGCCGAGCAATCCGGCACGCTGGTCCGAGGATTAGATGCCCCCATAGGACATGGTTTGTATATTAATTTCAGCTCAGACGGATTTGTCAGTACCACGACTAAATACACCGTAACTATTCCAAATACTTTAGCTTCCGATTATTTAACTAATTATAATGCTTATAAGGCAGCGCTTACTACTTTAGAACAGAAAAAAGCTCAAGCCCGTCCAGAAGACATCACGGCTGCGCAGGCTTCGCTTGCATCAGCCAAGGCAAATTTACAAATTGCACAAAACGCTTATTCAAATAATCTGATCGTGGCGCCAATCGCCGGCCAGATAACCGCCGTAGACGTAAAACTGGGAGAACAAGTTTCCGCTTTGAAAGAAGCTTTGATTTTGCTCGATCAAACTTCTCTGCATGTGGAATCCAATATTCCAGAATCTTCGATTGGTTTCGTGCAAATGGATCAGAAGATTGATATGACTTTGGATGCTTTTGGTCCTGACAAACATTTGGATGGCGCAGTCGTTTCGATTGACCCCGCGTCTACGGTCGTATCGGGCGTGATTGAATTTCGGGTGGTTTCTTCATTGCCTGATGACCCTGCTATCAAGCCAGGCATGACCGTAAACCTAAGTATAATCATCGCGGATAAACCGGATATTTTAGCAGTGCCGAACCGGCTGGTTCAAACGAAAAATAATATTAAATTTGTTTCGGTGCTGGTAAATGGAAAAATCCAAGACAGACAAATCACCACAGGGTTAGTGGGCGATAATTACACCGAAATCCTGTCCGGGCTAAGCGTGGGTGATGTTTTGGTAACTACGATAAAATAAATATGGCTTTAATCAGGCTGGAAAATCTTCGGAAAGTTTATTATGCCGGAACTGATCATGAAGTTGCGGCTTTAAAAAATATTAATTTAAATATTGATCAAGGGGAATTTGTCGCGATCATGGGCCCGTCTGGGTCTGGCAAATCCACGCTCATGCACATGATCGGGTTTTTAGACCGGCCGAGCGCGGGGAAATATTTTTTCGAAAATAAAAATGTCACGAATTTAACGGATAATGAACTGGCGGAAATTCGCAATCGAAAAATTGGATTTGTGTTTCAAGCCTTTAATCTGTTGGCGCGGACTTCTGCTTTGGACAATGTTATTTTGCCCATGCTATACGCTAATAAATATTCGGAGCAGGAAATGC
>DATJFX010000038.1:0-8510 GCA_035495465.1 Candidatus Methylomirabilota bacterium | reverse complement strand
AAATTCCTCTGGCCAAACTTCAGTCATGGATGCTCCATCCCCGGCTACTGATAAACAGCTTAAAGAATTGCATATTAAAGTAGAACTGCCAAAAGATAAAAAATAGATGAATGGACCAAAAACAAAATTTTTTACCACCATCAAAATCATTATATTAATTTTAGCTTTGGGCAGCTTAGGATTCTATTATTCTTATTATGGTTTTACTTTCCCGCCATGTGAATATAGGGAAGAATTCGTTCAACTACCGGAAAATTTAAAAAATACTGAATTTGTTTTTTCAACTCCGGTAAGTTACGGTGAGAGCCAAAATTACTGCTCCGAAACCTACCAACAAATTAAAAACCAGGTCTTAAATCCTATAGAATCAAAACCTACGATACCTGCGGGCACTAAATTCACAATTGAAAAAGTGTTTTGGCTGAGAAATTTTGGAATCAGCGGGATCGATCGAGATCAACCAAAGGTATTTATTATTAAAGATGAAAATCATAACGAGGCTCTCGTTTGGTGCGCTTTTCTTTCTGAGTATTTTATCGAAAAAAATGAATCCAATAAAAAATTATTAAATTGTTGGCAATGATCTCAAAAAATCTCGAAAAACTTCTCAAAACAAATAAACTTAAATACGAAGTCGTAGAACACCGGAAGGTTTATACGGCTTTTGATAGTGCGGAAACGCAAGATATTAAATTAACCGAAGTAGCGAAGGCTGTATTACTGAAAGGCAAAAAGTCACTGTACCTGGCTGTATTACCTGCTGGAAATAATTGCGATTTCAAATCAGTTTCCAAATTGGCCGATGACAAACTTTCCATGGCCAAGGAAAAAGATATCAATGAAAAGTTAAAATCTAAAATTGGCTTGATTCCCCCATTTGGGTCATTATTCAAACTGCCTGTATTTATCGATAAAAAACTTTTGAAGAATAAAAAAATCAATCTTCCAGCCGGTTCTTATACCGAATCAGTAATAATGAATGTCAAAGATTATATAAAACTTGAAAATCCCGTGCCGGGAAATTTTGCAATCAAAAAATAATGCAAGTAAAAACTGCTCAATTCGAAGGCCCACTCGATCTGCTGCTTCAACTTATCGAAGATCAGCAGCTAGATGTCTCTACCCTAGCCTTAGCTCACGTCACGGAGCAATTTTTATCGCACGTGAAAAGTTTGCAGGAAAAAAATCCTTTAAATCTCGCAGATTTTTTGGTGATCGCAGCAAAACTTTTGGTCATCAAGTCCAAATCTCTTTTGCCAAATCTGGATTTAGGAATCGAAGATGAAGAAACAGCGTTTGATCTTACTACCCAACTCTTAACTTATAAAAAATTCAAAGAGGCTGCAAAATATCTGAAAAATCTGGATGCGCGCAGGAAACAATCCTGGGGCCGCGAAGTCGACTTTACGGATCGAATCACCTTTTATCCGGATCCCGATATTACTGCAACTCTGCTGGCCCAAAGCTTGAGTCGAGTAGCCGCTGAATTGAAAGAAATCGTCAGACTTCCGAAAGAGGTCATGAAAGAAGTAGTCTCGATCTCAGATAAAATTGCCCATATCCAAAAATTAATTTCCGATAAACTTGAAACTTCCCTCTCCTCCCTGATCAAAGACACGAAAAGCAAAACCGAGGTAATCGTGACTTTCTTAGCCCTGTTGGAATTAACCAAACAAAGAATTGTGAGTTTAGAACAAACTGAACATTTCGCAGATATCGTGATTAAAAAAACTATCCATGGACAAGCTTAAATCTCAAATTCTTTCCATTCTTTTCGTGGCCAGCAAACCTGTAAGTTTGACAGAACTTCAGGATGTTTTAGAGGTTACCGAAGAGGCGATCAAACAATCGGTTGCTGAATTAATTGCAGGTAATCAAACTGCCGGAATCATTATCCTTGCCCACAATAACAAGCTTCAATTAGCGTCCAATCCCGACAATAGTCCGGCTGTAAAAAAATTCCTATCTTTAGAACTTCGGGAAAAGTTAACAGATGCCGCCCTGGAAACTTTAGCTATTGTGCTTTATAAGCAACCAATTTCTAAGGCCGAAATCGAAAATATCCGCGGGGTCAATTCTCAATATTCCATCCGTCACCTCTTAATTCGGGGATTAATTGAGAAAATCCCATCTCCTTCAGATAAACGCATGCAATTGTATAAGACAACTCTGGAATTTATGCAGCATTTAGGCATAAAGGATATGAAAGAATTGCCGGATTTCGAAGAATTGACGAAAAACATCGAAATTCCTCAAGCTCCAACTTCTTAAACCAAAACCGTCCGGTACAGACCGGACGGTTTTCATATACTTATAGCTATATAGCTGCCCCGAGACTAAAACGTTCCTGGAGGCTAAATAATGAGATCCTAGCTACCCGCTCAATGGCTGCATCATGATAGGTCTGAAGCAGGTTTTTTACCCATTTTTCAAACTCTCGATAAGCTTTTTTACTGTTAACGCGCGCGGCTTTTTCCTTTATTTCGTATAAAAGTAACAAATTTATTGACATACACGCTCCTTTTCGTGTTAATTTCAAAGAAAGTTTCGACTATCTATTAATACGATACACCCTCTAAAAATGTTACGCAAACCCCTTTTCTTTTTCCCCTCTAAATTGGCTAAATAGAACGAAGGGCAGGTTTTTGGCACACTCAGCGTGTTTCTTCAGAAACCGCAACGGGAATAAAAATCTACTTTAAAAAAATATAGAAATAATGATTTTTATGGTCTAAAAAATCGATTCGCGTACTATTTTGCAAGCAAATCCTTCACCGATTGCCACATCCCCCAATCATTCTGCTTTTTCGCCATCCAATACCACCATTCTACTCCCCAAAGATAATTCTCGGAAAAACCCACTTTTTGGGCAAAGGCGACGTTTTGTTGGAAAATTTTCGGGTTCATCATGGCTTTTTGGGTATCTAAATCCGTGCCTTGCACAGATCCGGATAGCCAAGGCTCAGCCTGCAATTCTACCCCAATAATCTTCTGGGGGCGGGCAAAAGTGTTGATAATCCCGGCTTTAATCCGGAAAAAGAAATAAGGCAAAGGATATTTAATATAACCCGTAAGGTTATTTTCCACCACGCGGTACATAGTGGAACCAAACCAGTCAGCGCCTAAAGACGCAGTCGGCAACCAGCGGCCAATTTCCCCACTATCGGTAACCAGAACCGGCCGGGTATCCAGAGATTTTACCAAGCTAATTTCTTGGCGGAATAAATCCTTATCAATTTTCGGACAATCCAAACCAAAACCGAATAATCCTTCATTTTCAACCTGCCAAACGGTAATTGCTGGAAAATTTTTATAATGCTCCACAACCGTTTTAACCATACTTAGCTGCGCTGTTTGTTCTTGGGCTGGATCAAGTTGCTTGGCCCAATCCGGTTTATAGCACTCTGGCCAGCGGGGTAATTTATTTCCCACTGCTAAAATTACATCTGTATGATAAATCTCCGCTTGTTTTAACAAATCATCTAGTTCAGTGAAATTATAAACATTCTCTTGGGGTTCTATTTCAGTCCAATAAGCAGCCATGCGGATTTCCTTGGGTTTCAAATCAGTCAGCATATCTAAAAACAGCTCACGCGCATTTAACCCCAACTCCCTGGCCCGGATCTGGGAAAAATTTATCCCCCAGACAGTTGTTTGCGATGGTTGAAATTGAAAATAAAAAAAACAACACGCGGCAATAAAAACTAAAACCAATACGCCTAAAATTTTATAAAATTTTCTCATTATATATTAAGCAAGACCAAACCTGTGGTGATTAAGATAATGGCAATAATTTTTTGCACTAAAATCTTGCCATGAATGTCTTCTTTAATTATTTGAGGGAAAAATTTCGAAAAAGTCACGCTGAGCAGCAAGATAAAAACAAACTGTACCCCCTGCAAAGCATTTACGATAACCACGCTGCCTAGGGCGATGGCGTAATTTTGTAAAAAACTTCCCGCAGATCCTGCCAAATGAGAAGAATAAAATAAAAGTTTGTTTTTATTGCTGGTGTTCCGCGGCGCGGAAAAAATGCCTTTCCGAGTAGATGGTATAGCCAGCATTACCCCGGCCCCCACAGTTAAACCCAGCCGACTCCAAATCAGACCCGAAACAAATCCCGCCTGATTGAAAGTATATTTGGTTAAAATAAAAGACAAAGCAAACAACAAACCGGCTAAGACGGTATCTCGCAAAGCCAGCGGCTCCCAACCCCTGCGAGTTTTCTTAAAATCAATCAGTACCGCGCCGATCACTAATAAAGCAAAAGCCACGAGCTGCGTATGGTTTAACGTATCAATACCAGTGATGTAAGCTAAAATTAATGTAAAGAATGGCACGAGTCCGCCCTCGATTGGTAAGATTCGCGAAATACTGGCTTTTTGGATGGAGGAATAAAAAAAATACAGCGCAAAAGTAAAACACATTCCTCCGAAGGCCGCTATCAAATAATTTTCCGGGGTTAACAGATGCAAACCAAACGGGAATAAGATCAAAACCGCTAAACTCGTGACGCTGACATAAAAAGCATACACGCCCGGGTCGCCTACGGCTTTCGTGAGTAAAAATTTATCTGCGACGCCGTTTAGCGCCAATAATAAATATGCAACGATCGCAATAAATATCCACAATGTCATGATATTTTTATTTCTTTAAATATAGCGGCTGAAGGCCGAATTTTTCTTTGTTGAGAAACATAATCCATTTCAATCAAACCGAATCGGGGCCCAAATCCATTATGCCATTCGTAGTTATCAGTTAAGGTCCAGTGCAAATACCCTTTAAGATCGACTCCGTCTTTCAGTGCATTCATTAGGGCCTTAAACGTTTCTCTTAAAAATTTAGGCCGCCTGCTGTCTACACTGTCCGCCAATCCATTTTCAGTAATGTAAATAGGTTTGTGAAATTTTTTTAAATTTTTTAATACGTAATAAATTCCCTCAGGGTAGAGAAACCAACCCATATCCGAATATTCAGACATGTCTTTGTTTGTCCGCTCTGCTTCGTTAAAATTCCCGTTCATTTCTTTGTAGCCAGTTCGCCAGTCGAACTTGATGCTATTATAGAAATAATAGTTAAGGCCAATAAAGTCCAGTTGATTTTGAATTTTTTCTAAAAGATACCCATCCAAAGCTCGCGCAATATAGGTAGCTAGTCTGTCTGCGGGGTTATTTTTTCTATAGGGTGCATAGTAGGCGCTATTTTTTGCCAGCCCTACTGGCACATTCCCTAGCGCTTCTTTAATCGCTTTGTAAGCGGCTTTATGTGCTTCAATTAAATTTTCTGTAACTCGCCAGGACAGGTAAATACTTTTCTCAAACGGCGGGTGTACGCCTTGCTTATAGGATGATAAAACATAGACTTCCGGTTCGTTCAGAGTAATCCATAAATCAATTTCGCGGCCTAAATTTTGCGCCACAAACCAGGCAAAACGCGCAAAGGCTTCCACGCCCTGCTTGTTTTCAAATCCGCCTTGGTCGGCAAACCATTTTGGCAAGGTCCAATGCCACAAGGTGACCACCCGAGTAAGACCGTGCTCTTTCATGCTTATCAAAACTTTTTTGTAATGTTCGATCGCCTGAGCATTCCACTTGCCGGCCTCCGGTTCGATCCTTGCCCATTCAATGGAAATTCGCATGGCGTTTAAACCAATTTCCTGGGCTAGACCAAAATCTTCTTCGTATCGATTGTAATGATCGCAGGCCTCGCCAGATTTTGGTAAACGGCCTTTTTGTTCGTATTCCCACCAATCTGAATGGATATTATTTCCCTCCACTTGATGGGCCGCTGATGCCGCGCCTAATAAAAAACCAGCAGGAAACTGTAGTTTTGTTTCGGGAAGATTTTCCATACGCCTATATTATACCATTTTCCGGGGAAAAATTCAGCTGGCCTGTTGACGAGTGGGTGGAAGACCGATATAATGCAATGAATTTCTGATTGGTTAATTTTCTGAAAGCGTATTTTTCAGGAGGACACTCATGGGTATGGCCAAGGCCATCATCACGAAGCTTTTGAACCGGGCCGGGATTGACATCAATGGGACATCGCCTTGGGACATCCAAGTTCACGACGAGCGCTTCTTTGGCAAAGTCTTACGCCAAGGCTCGCTCGGACTTGGCGAATCCTACATGGATGGGTGGTGGGACTCCACCCATCTGGATCAGTTTTTTGAGCGGTTACTGCGTCGCGGCGTTCCTGCCGTGTCGCTTTTGAATCTCCAAGAGCTGAGTTGGTGGCTCAAGTCCCGGCTGGTCAACTTGGCGACCGAGGAAAAATCAGTGGCAGTTGCCAAACGCCACTACGACCTGGGGAACGATCTGTACGCCGCCATGCTCGACCCCTCTCTGGCCTACAGCTGCGGATACTGGAAAAGCCTGAGCTGGGATTCGAAGTGTTTGGCTGCGGCTCAATCCGCCAAATACAACCTGATCTGCCGCAAGCTGGGTATCAAAGCAGGTCAGAAGATTCTGGACATCGGCTGTGGCTGGGGCGGGTTTGCCCGCTTTGCTGCTGCCAACTACCAAGTTCAGGTTGTGGGTATCACGATTTCGAAAGAGCAGGCTATCGGGGCAAAAGAAAAATGCCAAGGCCAGCCAGTGGAGATCCTCTCCCTGGATTACCGCAAGCTTCGGCACGAGCTCGGTCCGTCGGTGCATTTCGATCATGTCGTCTCAGTCGGCATGTTCGAACATGTGGAACCGAAAAACTACCGGGAGTTCATGGAGATCGCGCACGCTCTCCTGAAACCGGAAGGATTATTTCTGCTTCATACGATCGGCGGCCATGGATTCGTTCCTGGCCATGATCCATGGATGCGAAAGTATATCTTTCCCGTGGCCCAACTTCCCAGAAGACCGCAAATCCATAGGAGCGTGGAGGATTTGTTCCGATGCCGCGACTGGCATGAGTTTGGGAAGTACTACGACCCCACGCTCATGGCTTGGTACGAGAGATTTACTCAAGCCTGGCCGCAGCTCAAGTCCCGATACGAAGATCGGGAAGGAGGCCGTTTCTTTCGGATGTGGCAATACTACCTACTGTGCTGCGCCGGCGCCTTTCGCTCGGGGAACTTGGAGCTGTGGCAGATCGTCTACAGCCATCCGGAATACCACGACAACTACCACTGGATAAGATAAATCTTATCCAGTTTTTTTATTCATACCGCAGGGCTTCGATAGGATTAAGCTTGGAAGCTTTGTTCGCCGGATAAATTCCAAATACCAGCCCAAACACCGCGGAAACTCCAACCGCCAGTAATATTCCGTAAATAGGCACAGTGGGCGTCCAGTTGCCGATTTTAGCAATACCAATTGAGCCAGCGTAGCCGATAACCACTCCGATCACTCCGCCCAGACTGGTTAATAAAATCGCTTCGATCAAAAATTGCGATAAAATATTGCGTCGAGTGGCTCCGATGGCTTTTCTCAATCCGATTTCGCGTGTTCTTTCTGTAACTGAGACTAGCATTATATTCATAATTCCGATTCCTCCCACTACTAAAGAAATCCCGGCGATCGCCGCTAAGAATAAAGTTAACGCTGACGTAATGGTAGAAATGAGAGAAACTGCATCTTGCTGGTTGCGAATCGTGAAATCGTCTTTATTCGGGTCTGTAATCCGATGATTATTGCGTAAGATTTTTGCAATATCCTCCTGGGTGGTTGGCAGATTTGCCACGTCTTTGACTTGGACCTGAATCAAACTGTAATAATCTATGCCTAACAATATTTTCTGAGCAGTCGAAACAGGCACGATTACCTGACTGTCCTGATCTACGCCGCCCGGACCCACTCCTTTGAGTTCTAACACCCCAATCACCCGAAAGCTTAGCTGTTTTATTTTCACGATTTGCCCGATTGGATCTTGGCTGCCAAATAAATCTTCCTTTAGTTTAGACCCGAGAATTGCCACTTGAGTAAATCCATCCACTTCAGCTTTGGTGTACCAATTCCCTTCGCTTAACGTCATATTTCTTACAATATAAAAATTTTCATCTTCGCCTGCCACGGACGCCTGTTCGTCTGTTGTTCCGAAAGAAACCACAAACTGTCCCCGTACTTCTGGGCTGACATATTCAATATCAGAAGCCAAATCCTTATTGCGTAAAGATTTTACATCCTGATCGGTTAAACTGGTGACCACAGTGCCGGAAGCTTGAGCTGGGGCGGAAAATTGGCTTTTGCCGCTGCCGCCCGGGATGATAAATAAAAAATTAGAACCAATCCCCTTCACCTGGTCTAAAATTAATGACTGGGCGCCGCTGCCTGCAGAAATTAAAATAATCACCGCGGCAATCCCGATGACAATACCAAGCATAGTTAAAAAAGTTCTGGCTTTATTCAGAAGCAAAGCTTTCAGAGCAATTTTTATCGTTTGAAAAAACATTCCCAGTATATCAACTTCCCGTGCCAAACGCCGATTGACGTTGGTACTCTAATAATCTTAATCCAATAAATCTTCGTCCTTGCGTGGTTTTTAAATACTTCTCACGGCGTTTGGCATCCTGT
>DATJFX010000037.1:0-5140 GCA_035495465.1 Candidatus Methylomirabilota bacterium | reverse complement strand
TTCTTGATGAAATTTTTGTAGTATTGGGAAGCGACAGGTTTCATACTGCCATAGTATTTGCTGTTCAAACCTTTTTTGCCATACGGATTATCTGCTTCGGAAGATAAAGTGACAAAAGCCACCTGGGCAATCGGCATTTTATAATAAAGCTTCACTGGAAGATTTGCTAAGTTGTGAAGTTCTAAGGTTATCTTTAAAGTATTTCCCGGATCCACGTAACCAGCTGTTGCGTGAACGACAATTCCCATGCGTCCAAGAGACGATTTACCATTAAGCTGCAGCACCATGTCATTTGGCACTGACACTGTTTCGTAAGTCATGCCGAGGGCAAATTCTCCGGGATGGAGGATAAATTGTTTTTTATCGCTTATAACTACACTTTCCATTAGATCATCAGTAGGTTTTTGCGGATCAATGCAGACATTGTCCGCGTTTTTAAAAATCAAAAAATCCGCGCCCAAATGCACGTCTACGGATGCTGGCTGGATCGAATCCGGAAATAAAGGATCAATCTTTATTTTTCCGGATTTTAAATGTTTTTTGATGTCTCGATCAGATAATATCATAGGTTTATTTTAGCATAATTTATTCAAACAAAAAACGGCTCGTAAAAGCCGTCCTTTTAGGTTCAAGACTTCACTTTAATGCCCGGACCCATGGTTGCATTGAGGGTTACAGACATAATGTATTCCTTTTTTAGTCCTGCTGGCTTGGCAGCATTGATGGCATCCATGAATCTTTTGAAATTAGCAAGAATTTGATCGTCAGGAAAATTTGACTTCCCTAAAACCATATGGATATTACCGGATTCATCGTTTTTAAATTCCGCTTTTCCAGTAGCAAACTCTTTTACGGTTTTACCGATCTCCGCAGACACGGTACCTGATTTTGGATTTGGCATTAAGCCTCGTGGACCTAGAATTTTTGCGATCTGGGCCAGCTTAGCCATCATGGATGGCTCAGCAATAGCGATATCAAAACTTAGTTGCTCAGTTTCTTTAATCTTTTTAATAAGTTCATCGCCACCCACTAATACGGCTCCCGCGTCTTGTGCTTCTTTTTCCTTGGCAGGGGTAACAAATGCCGCAATTCTTTTCGTTTTACCAGTACCATGAGGTAAAGTCACAGTAGTGCGGATGGATTGATCTGTTTTTTTCGGATCAATGCCTAAACGGACATGAACCTCGATGCTTCCCACAAACTTTGTGGTGGCAGTTTTCTTAGCCAATGCCACAGCTTCAGCCGGAGTATAGGCTTTGTTCACATCCACTTCTTTTAATGCTGATTGAAAACGTTTACCCATAAATATTCCTTTCGTGGTTCAAACGACTTAATGTCTCCCACTATTAATTGATTATTTAACTTCTACGCCCATGGATCTGGCTGTGCCAGCTACAATCTTTTCAGCCGCTTCAATAGTATTCGCGTTTAAGTCTGGCATTTTCTGTTCGGCGATAGCTTTGAGCTGGGCTTTAGTAATCGTTCCAACTTTATTTTTCAAAGGATTGCCCGAACCTTTTTCCAATCCAGCCGCTTTTCTAATCAACACTGAAGCTGGAGGGGTTTTCAAAATAAAAGTAAAGGAGCGGTCTTCGAAAATCGTAATTTCAGCCGGTAGAACTACATCGCCCATGCTTGCGGATCGTTCATTGAAATCCTTTATAAACTGACCAATGTTAATACCATGGGGACCGAGCGCAGTTCCAGTTTGCTGAGAAGGCGCGGCCTTTCCGGCTGGTAAAACTATTTTAACTATTGTCTTAATCTTCTTTGCCATAAATTTCGTAGAAATTTACCCGCAGCGAGTCGTTAGACGAGCGTAGGGCTTCAATTAATAATAGATCCTGGGTTGTAGGTTATAGAAGCTAACCAAAACCCTTAATTATTTATGTTCGCCTTCGATAAATTTCTTAATATCCTGAATGGTACTCATAAACTGGGCGGGAAAAATTATTGTAGAATTTTTCTCAACGCTTATTTCTGCCATAGTCTGTAAATTTCGAAGCTGTAAAGCGATGGGGTGAGCAGCCATGACATCTGCGGTTTGTGCCAGTTTTTCAGATGCGGCTAATTCCCCTTCTGCTGCGATAATTTTCGCCCGTTTCTCTCGTTCTGCTTCCGCTTGCTTAGCCATCGCGCGCTGCATATTTTCTGGCAACTCAATATCTTTTATCTCAACCGTGCTTACTATCACGCCCCAAGGCTCAGTATGGGAGTCCAAAACTCTTTGGATTTCCTGATTAATAGTATCGCGTTCAGATAAAATTTCATCGAGCTGGAATCTTCCCACGATATTGCGAACAGTGGTTTGAGCGATTTGGTTAATCGCATTCATGACATTTTCAATAGCTACAATGCTTTTCACTGGATCTGCGACTTTATAATAAGCTACCACTGACACATCCACAGAAACATTGTCTTTAGTAATAATTTTTTGTGGCTGCACCGGCAAGGTAATCGTTCGGAGATCGACATTTTTTACTGTTTCAATATAAGGAATTACCCAGTTTAATCCTGGATCTTTTGTCCCTACGATTTTACCTAATCGAAAAACCACGCCAAGCTGATATTGCTGGACGATTCGAAGACCAGGTAGTACGAGGAAGATAAAAATTAGTAGCAGCCAGTAAAATAACATATGATTATATTTTCTTAATCTGTAAGAAGTCTAATTCAATTGGTGTTTCGCGGCCAAAGATGGATACCAAAACTTTAACTTTTCCACGTTCATCATCAATTTCTGAAACCTTGCCTTCGTAATCCTTAAACGGTCCGTCCATAATCCGAACCAGGTCATTCGGCGCCACATCGATTTTATACTTTGGTTCTTCTACGCCCATGCGTTTTTGCAGGGATTGAATTTCAGCATCGCCGATAGGAGTCGGAATTGTTCCAGATCCCACAAATCCAGTGACATTCGGCGTATTGCGGACTACGTACCACGAGTCATCAGTTACGATCATTTCCACGATCACATAGCCTGGGAAAATCTTTTCTTCCACAGTGACACGCTTGCCGTCTTTAATCTTGATTTTCTTTTCCTTCGGTACGAGCACGGCAAAAATTTTATCCTCCATACCCATGGATTCGATACGTTGCTTTAAGTTAAAGGCCACACTGTCTTCATAACCTGAATAAGTGTGTAGAACATACCAATGTTTTTCACCCGTGACTTGTTGTCTTGCCATAAATAATTATTTACTTTTTCTAAATAATATAAAACCGATAATTGCACCTATGCCATCCCACATCAGATCTCCCAACGTATCATGAACTGATGGCTGGCTGATCGCCCAGTGGAAAGTTAAGGCAAAAGTGTGATCTTGGATGTATTCATAAAATTCCCAGAGCACGCCGACCATAAATACAAATCCTACTACAAACAAGAAATCAAACCAGACAGGGACACCAGTCGTTCGGTATTTTTTTCCTACAAAGTGCCGAATAGCGAGCGCTAACATTCCGATGCTTACACCGCCTGAAAAATGGAATACGTTATCCAAATTTACAAAACGGTTGAATAAATCAAAATGTAAAGTTATTAAACTTAAAGCATAAATAGAAACTATAGTGATGAGCGCGGTTCTAAATTTCACTTTAGTGATTATTGACTATCCACTCAATTAATTTAGTAAGACCAAAGTCCACAGCGCCTAGCAAGGCTGCCACAACTAGAGAAAGGGCTACAACCGCAATAGTGATGCGTGTAGTTTCTTTTCGAGAAGGCCAGACAACCTTAGTCAGTTCTGCCCGAGCTTCCTTTATAAATTGGATCGGATTTGCCATAAAATGTTCTAATTTAAAACCCCTTTCGGGGTTGAATAAGGATATTATAACACATTAGGAATATAATGCAACTATACGGATTTGGCAATTTGCCGCTGTCCGAGCGACAAAGACCTGGTTAGATCTGTCCTTGTCGCGAGTCCGGCAAATTGCCGACTTTCTTTTGGATACTTTTCTTTCCTAGAAAGAAAAGTATTAGAAAACTAAATATCCAGATTCTTCACAGTCTTAGCATGGGTTTGGATGAAGCTTTTCCGCGAAGCCACTTCGTCTCCCATTAAAGTTTCGAAAATTTTACTCGCGCGTTCCGCGTCATCAACACTTACCTGAAGCATCACGCGATTTGCCGGATCCATAGTAGTTTCCCAGAGCTGACCGGGATTCATTTCGCCCAAACCTTTGTAGCGCTGGACGTTCACGCCTTTGATACTGACTTCCCCGCTTTGTTCAGGTGAAGCTTCATTGATTTCCTTCAAAATTTCCCGAGCTTCATCGGCTTTTACGGTCTTGCCTGCTTTGGCATCTTTTTTATCTTTTGATTCTTTCAAAAATTTTTCAATTACATCATTGCGCTGCTTCTCAGAAAAAGCGTACTCTGCATTTTTACCATGTTGAACCTTAAACAAAGGCGGCTGGGCAATATACAAATACCCGCGTGAAATAATATCTGGGAAATAGCGATAAAAGAGAGTCAATAAAAGAGTCCTGATATGCGCGCCGTCCACGTCCGCATCAGTCATAATAATAATCCGGTGATATCGAACGTTCTCGGGGTTAAATTGGTCCCCGACTCCGGCACCCATGGCAATGACCAAATTTTTAATTTCTTGATTAGCTAGCATTTTATCCAGGCGCGCCCGTTCCACATTTAAGATTTTTCCCCGCAACGGCAAGATGGCCTGGAATCTGCGATCCCGGCCTTGTTTAGCAGAGCCGCCCGCGCTATCTCCCTCAACAATATAAAGTTCAGACTGTGCAGGATCGGATTCGGAACAGTCTGCCAGTTTCCCAGGCAGCGCTAAACCTTCTAAAACTCCTTTTCGGATGACTGCATCCCGAGCAGCGCGCG
This sequence comes from Candidatus Methylomirabilota bacterium, assembly GCA_035495465.1. Classification (GTDB taxonomy): domain Bacteria; phylum Patescibacteriota; class Doudnabacteria; order UBA920; family O2-02-FULL-48-8; genus DATJFX01. Next base: position 285 of record DATJFX010000037.1, on the reverse strand, counting down.
CTGCGAGTCGGGCTTTGGCTGCGAGCATGACTTTTTCCAGAATTTTTCCAGCATCCGCAGGATGTTCTTCTAACCAAAACTCCAAACTCTGACCCACAACATCTTCTACAATTCCCCGAACTTCGGCATTGCCAAGTTTGGCTTTGGTCTGGCCTTCAAATTGCGGCTCCGGAAGTTTTACTGAAATAATAACTGTTAAACCTTCACGGACGTCTTCACCGGACAAATTATCGTCTTTTTCTTTAATAAATCCGTTCTTACGGGCATAATCATTTAAAATTCTGG
>DATJFX010000036.1:0-4720 GCA_035495465.1 Candidatus Methylomirabilota bacterium | reverse complement strand
CACCCTCTGCTTCTTTTATTTCACTGATATACGTCTTTTTGGTATCAATTAGCTCAAAAGCGGCTTTTAATTCGCCATCAGAGGTATTATAACTTAATTTCACCATCTCCCCAACCTTTAAACCGGCGGTTTTACGCATTTCCTGCACTGCACGTTCCAGTTCCCGAGCCAAGCCTTCTTGCTTAAGTTCGGGGGTGAGATTTAGATCAAATTCAAGTTTATCTCCAAACTTTACTGCTTTGACATTTAATTCATCTGCCAATATCTCTTCATAAGAATTTGGGAGCTGCTTTGGCGCTTGGTAAAGCACGGAGGCTAAAGGTTGGCGCAATTTTATCCCTGCATTTTTCCTTAAACTATGGCCTTGTTCTACCGTGGTCCGCACGAGTTCCATATTCGCCAAGACATCTTTTTCACTATCTGAAAGCTCTCGAGCTGCCGGCCATTTTTCCAAATGAACCGAAATAGCTTCGGGTTTTAAATTCTTATAAATTAATTCGGATATATAAGGCGTAACTGGAGCCATTACTTTTGCCAAAACCATCAACGCATGCCTGAGCGAGCCGAAAAAATGATCATCTTTTCGTCCGCGCGAGCGGCGCACATACCAAGTCGAAAGTTCATTGATATATTCTTCCATTGCCCGGGTGGCTCGTACAGTATTGTATGCATCTAGTTCACTTCCTACTTGATTCACTAATTCTTGAGTTTTTGCGACAATCCACAAATCCAAAACATTTGTCAGATCCGGTTTATAACCAGCACCTTTCGGTTCCCAGCCCGCTTCATTTGCATATGTTACGAAATAATTAAATACATTCCAAAGGATAAGAATATTTTTTCGATAAACTACTCCTAACTCGCGTTCGCTAAAATCCAAGTTATCCGCACTCATCACAACAGAATTCATCAGATAAAACCTTAAAGCATCCACGCCAAATTTATCCAAGACCAATCCTGGATCTGGAAAATTATTTTTTGATTTGCTCATTTTTGATCCGTCTTCCGCCTGGATCGTACCTGTAGTCACTACATTTTGAAATGGCGCATGGCCGAAGATGTTGAAACCTATCACATGCATCACATAAAACCAAGCCCGCGTCTGAGCAATATACTCTGCCACAAATTGGGCGGGATAAACTTTTTCAAACTTTTCTTTTTGATCAAATGGATAATGATACTCGGCAAACGGCATACTACCCGCTTCTACCCAGGAATCAAATATTTCAGGGGTCCGGTGAGAAACTCCGCCGCATTTGGCGCATTTTAAGGTAACTTCATCGATATAAGGTCTATGGAGATCTGGCATTGATACATCCATTTCAAAAGCCGTGGCGTAGCTCGGATACATTCTTTCTGAGCCGAAATATTTCTGCAAAATCCACAATGGATCACCGTGCGTGACGACTAAGATTTTCTTATTTTGATATTTATTATTTATTTCTCGAAGAAATTCCAGCATGCGCTTCTGAACCTGGGAATTAGTCTCTCCGTCGGCTGGCGCCTCAGTCCAACGTAGATCAAATGGATATTTAGAATTATAATTATCCATAGGCTGGCCGTTATATTCTTTCCCGACATTGATCTCGCGAAGCCGTAGGTCCGTTTCAACTTCCACACCCAGTGCTTTTCCTACAATTTCCGCCGTATGGTGCGTACGCAAAAGATCTGAGGAAAAAATTAGATCTATGCCCCCTTCTGACTTTATTTTTTTCGCTAAGGTTTCCGCGCGTCGTTCTCCGGCTTCTGTCAGATCCGAAGGTTTAATTTCCGGATAAGAAGAATTTAACTGATCCAGATTATGCTGGCCTTCGCCGTGACGCGTAAAATAAAAAGTATTGGTGGATAATCCTAATTCTTTAATCGAACCTATGACTGTCACATTTTTACAGTCATCACATTTCCAAACAGGTATCGGATTGCCCCAATAACGATTTCTGGAAATATTCCAATCCGGCGCGGCTTCTACAGATTTTTGGTAACGGCCGTGTTTTAAGTGTTCTGGAAACCAATTTATTTCTTTTTCATTGGATTCCAATAATCCCTTTTTTATACTTTGGATATTCATAAACCACGCTGGGATGGCATTATAAAAAAGCATGGTACCGCAGCGCCAACAATGCGGATAAGAATGCTGATGTTGCTGCTTGGCAAAAATTATTCCGCGTGCTGTCAGGTCTTTTTTAATTATTTTTTCTGCATCTTTAAAATACATCCCCTGCAAAGCCGCAGGCGCTTCGTCATTAAATTTCCCTTTTTCATCCAAAAGCGGCACCACTGGCAAACCCACCTGCATGCCCAGATTATAATCATCTTCACCATAGGCCACGGCTGTGTGGACGATACCTGTACCATCTTCTGTGGTGACGAAATCTGCGCTGTACACGCGAAAGGCGGCCGCATTTCCCCCTACTCCCTTTATTTCGTATAAAGGCTCATATTCCAGGCCAACTAAATCCTTACCTTTCATTTCCTGGATAATTTCCGCGTTTTTAATATTCTTTTCCAATAATGCTTTAGCTAAAATTACAAATCCATCTTCTGTTTTTATTTTTACATAATCCAAATCCGCGCCTACTGCTAACGCCACGTTACCCGGCAAAGTCCAAGGCGTAGTCGTCCAAGCCAAAAGATAGATATTTTGGTGATCTCTTCGGCCTTCACCCTTCTCTTTTACTCTGAATTTCACTGTGACTGCTTCTTCAGTAACTTCTTTGTAGCTATTATCCATTGCAACTTCAAAGTTGGAAATCGGTGTCTCGCAGCGAGGACAATACAAAAGAACGCGACGCCCTTCGTAAATCAAACCCTTGTCATAAATTTGTTTAAAAGCCCACCACACGGATTCCATATAGTCCCGATCCATGGTTTTATAGGAATTGTCAAAATCAATCCAGCGCGCGATGCGTCGGACCATTTTTCGCCATTCGGCCACATATTCTAAAACCATGCTTCGGCATGTTTCATTAAACTTAGCAATGCCTAGCTTTTCGATATCTTTTTTTCCGGAGATACCAAGTTTGCGCTCGACTAATTCTTCGATCGGCAACCCGTGAGTGTCCCAGCCCCAGCGCCTGCGCACGTAATGTCCTTTCATGGTTTGGTACCGCGGAATCAAATCTTTTATGGTCGAAGCTAAAATATGACCGTAATGCGGCAGGCCGGTAGCAAACGGCGGACCATCAAAAAAAGTAAAAGTTTGCGCATCTTTGGTTTGATGCAGGGACTTTTCAAATATTTGGTTGTCTTCCCAGAATTTTAAAATCTCTTGTTCGAGTTTGGAAAAATCCGGTTTTGGATCAATGGGTTTAAACATATAAATAAAAAAGCCTCTAGTCTTCGATCTCCCGCCTGTCGGGAGAGTTACCATCGAAGTTCCAAATGGCTCTTAATTAAACCTCTTTACGCGAGGCCGCGGATCAGCTCGCCAGTTGATAGCTGGTTAATAACGCCTTTCTTATTTATGATAGCAAATCTAAATAAAAAAGAAAAACACCCTGCTAATTGGGTGTTTTTCTCGGTACGGTACCTATGTTCTTATTATGCGCTTGGGAAAGCCGCTTTCAGGATATCTCTGGCTTGCTTCACTGTTTGCTTGAAAGCATCATTAGCAGCCTTAATTGCATCATTCCGCGTTTTAGCCAGGCTTTCGATTTGCTGACTGTTTTGGCCTTGGACTTTTACTTGCACCGCGGACCGAAACGCTTCATTTGCAGTTTTTAAACTGGCCATGAAAGTGGTTCGAACTGTGGCTGGATCAGTGCCAGCGGCGCAGGAAGATTTAGCTGTGGTCACAGCGTTTGAAACCGCAGTCTTAAATGTAGCGGCTGCGGCTTTAATCGTATCCTCTCTCTGTCCGACCAAAGCATCTAATCCATCTTGATAAGCTTTGACAGCGGCATCCACGGCAGTCTTTCGAGTAGTCATGGCGTTCTCAATTGTTGTTTTGAAAACATCAATGGCATTCTTCTGGGCATCAGTAGTCGCAGTGGCCGTTAAATTGGCAATTAATTTTTCGAAATTAGTTTTTGCTTCGTCTCGCTTCGCTTGAATATCTACGGCTCTTTTATCTTTTCGGTCTTTTAACTTGGCCAAAATATCCAACCGAACGCTCCCTCGATTATCTTCAGCTTTTGTAAGCTTAGAACTTATATCAGTTGAAGTATTTGTAATCCGAGTGCAAAAATTCCCAGCCATCGTGGACATGTCTGAAGAATTAGCTTGCGCGTAATTATAAGGCGCGGCCGAGGCGGAAACTGAACTTGCCAAAAGAGCCAAAAAACTTAAGCCAACTAGTGATCGTTTAATAAGTTGCATTTGATACTCCATCATATCCACTGACTGCGTTTTGATCGGAATTGATCACGTCACTGTCAGATTGGGTGTTAATTGACTGCTCACTATCTACGCTTGCATTTAAAGAATCGACTCCAGCATCCACGGATGAGGTGGACTGGGTAGTGTTTTGGGTGCCTGATTGGCTTGGGGCCTGAACGCTAGCATTTTGCTGGCCGTTGCAAGCAGCTGCCAACAAAACGACTGCCCCTACGATAAATAGGACTTTTTTCATTATTTATGGGTTAATGATATGTTAATTATATAGCTTTAAACGCTAAAGTTGAAGCTCGCGTTACATCCCGCACCTTTTTACTAGGATAGACTATTTTCTAATCGTTTCTTAATTTCACTTATCCCTTTACCGTGATGCTTAAGCCTTTTT
>DATJFX010000035.1:0-4195 GCA_035495465.1 Candidatus Methylomirabilota bacterium | reverse complement strand
ATATAACCATGTTTGCTAAAACTAACTTCCGAAACCGCGAAGTGTCTTTTGGTATCCGCCGCGACGATCGCCGCAGGCACATGTATATCATCGGAAAAACCGGCATGGGCAAAACGACCATGATTGAAAACATGGTGATTCAGGATATTTTAGACGGCCAAGGCGTGGCATTTGTGGATCCGCACGGAGATTCGGTGGAGAAAATTTTAAACTATATCCCGTCCAATCGAATCAATGACGTGGTCTATGTAAATCCAGCTGACAGTGATTTTCCGATTGCTTTCAATCCTTTAGAATCCGTAGACCCTAAATACAAGCATTTGGTCGCATCCGGGCTGATGGGCGTGTTTACGAAAATTTGGGCTGGAGTGTGGAGCGCGCGAATGGAATATATTTTAAATAATACGATCCTGGCGCTTTTGGATTCTCCCGGCAATACCTTGCTCGGAATTGCCAGGATGCTCGTGAATAAAGCATACCGAAAAAAGATTGTCGATAATATAAAAGATCCGGTTGTTAAATCTTTTTGGGTGGATGAGTTTGCCAATTACAATGACAAGTTCCGAAATGAAGCCATCGCCCCGATCCAAAACAAAGTCGGGCAGTTTCTGTCCTCAGCCATTATCCGCAACATGGTAGGGCAGACGAAAAGTTCTATTGATCTTCGGGATATTATGGACAACCAGAAAATCTTTTTGGTTAACCTTTCAAAGGGGCGGATCGGCGAGGACAACTCAGCCCTGCTAGGCGCGATGATTATCACCAAATTGCAATTAGCGGCTATGAGTCGTGTGGATATCCCGAGAGAAGAGGATCGGAAAGATTTTTACTTATATGTCGATGAATTTCAAAACTTTGCTACAGAGTCCTTTGCGAATATTTTATCCGAAGCCAGAAAATACCGGTTGAATTTAATCGTCGCGCATCAATACATCGGACAACTGGTTTCTGACCGCAATACTGTCGTACGGGATGCGATATTTGGAAACGTCGGGACCTTGGTTTGTTTCCGAGTCGGCGCGGAAGACGCGGAATTTTTGGAAAAAGAATTTGATCCGACCTTTCTATTAAATGATTTGGTAAATATCACCAAATATAACATTATTTTAAAGTTGATGATCAATGGCGTATCTTCCACGCCTTTTTCTGCTATGACCTTACCGCCGATCGCCCAGCTGACTGGCAATGAAGCAAAAGTTATCGCAGTCTCGCGTGAACGGTATGCGAGCAAACGGGAAGTAGTGGAAGAGAAAATCAATAAATGGATGGGTTCGGAATTTCATTCTCAGGCGGCGGAAGCGGAAAGTTTAGCTGTAAACCAGGATGATATTCAGGAAGATCTGAGGTATTCTGACCGCGTGCAGATGGAACAAGGCAAGATTCGTCCGAAAACCGAAACCAAGCCGACCATTACTCAAGAACCAGCGCCGCGGGCGAATGAACCTAGGCGTCATGAGCGTCCGCCCGGACAACCAGCTTCGCATCATGTATCGAGACGCACTGAGCATACTTCAGACAGGCGTCCGGAAAGACACAACCCTCCTCAGTCGCACCCCAAACCAGCTCCTGAAAAGAGGGTAGAAAATCCAGTTTGGGAAACTGTAAATAAACTGGCTTCCCAAAAATTAACTCAACGGATTGACGAGGCTACTTCGGCTTTGGCAGGCTTGGGAAAGTCCTTGGAAGAATCCTTGGCCAAACCTCAGAACTCACCTAAGCCTTCACAGCCCCACAAGCCTGAATCCAAACCCACTGCTCCCACGCCTAAAAATCCAGCTGACTCAAAGCCTTTGCAGGAAGGGAATTTGAAGCCAGGCGATAAAATCCAGTTTTAATTGAAGTAAGCATTACTGCTCTTGCGGGGAAATTTAGATTTCCCCTCTTTTTTTAAAAAATATATGAACACACAATTTGTTATACTGGCCGCCGGCAAAGGCACCCGGATGAATTCAGATTTACCCAAAGTTTTAGTGAAATTAGGTGGGATTCCTTTAATCCAGCGGCTAATAAATAATTTAAATAAATTACATCAGGGAAATAATATTATTATTGTCACAGGTCATAAAAGGGATTTGGTAGAAGCAGCGCTAGGACCGTCATTTCTATATGCCGTCCAGGAGGATCAGTTAGGCACAGCCCATGCACTAAAAACAGCGTTGCCATATGTTAGCGCATCTACGGTTTTAGTTCTATATGGCGATATGCCTTTTATAAAGGCGGAAAGTTTAGAGCAACTGCTGCAGCTTCACCTTTTGCATAAATCTATTTTTTCGATGTTTACAGCGAACGTGGAAAATTTTACTGGCTTAAATGAGTCTTTTCAGAATTTTGGTCGGATTGTAAGGAAAGATGGAAAAATTCAAAAAATTGTAGAATATAAATATGCCACAGAAGATGAAAAACAAATTCGAGAAGTAAATCCAGGCATTTATCTTTTTGATTCTTCTTGGCTTAAAAATAATATTGATTCGGTAAATAAAAATACTCAAGGGGAATTTTACCTAACGGATTTATTAGAATTGGCTGTAAATCAAAAATTACCTATTGAAACCGCGGAAATCGATCCCAAAGATGTGTATGGCATAAATACTCCTGAGCAATTGACTATAGCCCAAAAACTGGTATAATTTGTCGCATGTCAAAGCCTAAAAAAGTAATTGTGGGAATGAGCGGGGGAGTAGATTCCTCCGTAACCGCAGCCTTGCTTAAACGCAACGGTTTTGAGGTTATTGGTGTTTACATGAAAAACTGGAGTGAAGACTTCGGGGATTTTGGCTGTACCTGGGCTGAGGATTCGGAAGACGCGAGGAAAGTCGCCACCATGCTAGATATTCCTTTTTATGTTTGGAATTTTGAGAAAGAATATCATGATAAAGTGGTAGATTATTTCTTTCGTGAATACGCGGCTAATCGCACTCCCAATCCGGATGTGATGTGTAATTCTGAAATTAAATTCAAGTTATTTTTAGAAAAAGCCTTAGCCCTAGGCGCGGATTTCGTGGCCACTGGTCATTACGCACGTGTCCATAAAAATGAAACTTTAGGTAGTTATGAATTATTAAAAGGAATTGATCCGGCAAAAGATCAAAGTTATTTTTTATATACCTTAAAGCAAGCACAACTATCGAAAATATTATTTCCAATTGGCGGATATAAAAAATCTGAAGTTAGGGATTTGGCTCGCAAATTCAAATTGCCAAATGCAGAAAAAAAAGACTCCCAGGGAATTTGCTTTATCGGTAAAATTAATGTTGGTGAATTTTTACGCGCTCATGTAAAAGCTCAGGTCGGTCAGGTGGTGACGACCCAAGGGCAAGTCGTGGGCAGACATGATGGATTACCTTATTATACGATCGGCCAACGGGAAGGAATTGGCGTAGGTGGGACGGGGCCTTATTATGTCGTGGAAAAGGATTTAACTACCAATCATTTGATCGTGACCAATAATAAAGATGATAAGAAGCTATGGAAACAAGAATTTACGGTAACCGACATGTCTTGGACAAACCATGCTCCGGAATTTCCCAAGAATTTAGGCGTAACTATTCGATATCATCATCCGGATTATTCTGCGAAGGTTGAACTGATAAGTTCAGATAAATTGAAAATAATTTTTGACCAGCCGCAACGCGCAATCACGCCCGGACAAGCCGCTGTGTTTTATGACGGAGAAGAGCTGATCGGCGGGGGAGTTATTGCAGAAGTGCTGAAATAAAAAAGAAGAGGTCGACGAGTGAGGGCTCGTCGGCCTCTTAATGTTCTTGTTGTTCAGCTTTCGACGCAGAGCCTTGATACGCGTCGTCGTTGGTATCGTCTGGAAAAGGCTGGAGGAACTTGAATATGCCTTCCACGATTTGACGACTCGTCTCGAACTCGAAGCGGCGGCCGCTGATAGTCAGCACGATGATTACGTCGTCCACATCCTGTTCGAGGATCTCGATATTGCGAACAAGGCCGGGCAGATTGTCCAGGTCAACCTTCAGGCCGATGTACTCCTGGATAGAGAGCGGGGGAGTGAATTGAACGACGAACTGGGTAGCCGCACTCCCAAATATGATTTGGGGAGTGAACTTTCCTTGGTCCATCAGGAACCCAACCTTGATCTTTATACCAGGTTGGGGCACAATCTCGTCGTCGCACTGACTGCTCAGAAGCGTGTCCAGATGCTGATTCAGGCTCTGGATCTGCTGAAGCC